>JBGSVC010000213.1:0-2774 GCA_041753175.1 Planctomycetaceae bacterium | reverse complement strand
TCGTCCAGGATTTTTATAACATCTACGCATTTTGTCGCTGGGCCGATGATCTGGGAGACGAATTGGGCTCCCCTCAACGATCCCTGGAAGCCCTCGACTGGTGGCAGTCTGAACTCGAAAACTGCTATCAAGGGAACACGAGCCATCCGGTTTATCTGGCACTTTCGCAAACAATCCAGCAATACGAAATCCCGATCACGCCCTTTGCCGATTTGATCTCTGCTTTCAAACAGGATCAAACCGTTCACCACTATGTAGACTTTCCACAACTCCAGGACTACTGCAATCGCAGTGCTAACCCCGTCGGCAGGTTAGTCTTATATCTGGCGCGTGCAGTTTCTGCGGAAACCTTTGCCCTCTCGGATTCCATTTGCACAGGGTTACAGTTGGCAAATTTCTGGCAGGATGTCGCGCGGGATCTGACAATCGGACGTGTTTATCTTCCGCAAGACATGCGCGAGAAATTCCATGTCACTATCAGAGAAATTCAAAATGGCGATTGCACAATCGGGTTTCGCGGACTGTTGGCCTTTGAAGTTCAGCGCGCCAGAGGATTTTTGGAATCCGGCTGGCCGCTGATTCCACAACTTCCGCCCTCTTTTCGTTTTGACATCGCGCTATTCATACGTGGTGGATTGGCCATCCTCGAGAAAATCGAAAAGCAGAATTTCAACGTCCTGCAAATTCGCCCACGCTTAAAGAAAAGTGATTTTTTCAAGCTGTTTGTGCAGGCAATCGTCCAATCGCGATGGCCGGGAGCGCAGCCACCAAGTTGACCTAAACCGGACGATCCTCAAGAATTATCCTGCTTGAAATTTGACTTTGAATACTCAAATTGGGTACAAATAGGAATGTCAGCCGGAGCAGTCACACGGAAGGTGCTGCCCCTGTGCGATCGGCAAGCCACTCGATTTCCAACGATGGTTCCCCCCGATGCCTCGCCAGAAACTCAGATGATGGAGCATCCTCCTGCGGAAATAATGCAGGAAAAATTGCATCTTGCATCGAACAACTTGAGATTTTGGCAACATTTGAGGGGTTAGTATGATGACGTTTCGACGATGTTTCTATGCCTTGTTCTTGTCGGCATTGTTCGCTCTGTCCCAACCTGCACCCGCCAGTGCTGGTGTTGTGACCTGGGCCTGGCAGGGTATGTTTGGCCCTCCTGGATCGATGGCCTACTACCGTGCAGCCCGCGTCAACTCTCGACAGGGAATCTATCCTCAGCCTTTTGGGGCTACATATGCCGCAGGCTACACCCCTTACTCAGCTGGCTATGCTCCCTACTCTGCCGGTTATTCGCCCATGTCATCACTCTACTCTCCATACTCAGTCGGCTATGCCCCCGATTATGGGATGACATCTGCGTATTATCCCAGCACATCCTTCTACGGCGGATTTGAATCACCTGCCTACGCGTCTGCAGGCTGCTGCAGTCCTTGTAACAGTTGTTCCACGGGTGATTGCAGCTCTGGGACTTGTGCGGGTGGAAATTGTGGAGGCGCGGCTTCTCAGACGTATCGCAAACCTGATCTGGCTGATCAGCCCAGCCCAGACCCGGCTTTCCCCTCCAACAATGATCCCAACTCTCAGTACAACAACAATCCTTCTGGAAATCCCTCGAACTCTGGGACAGACTTTCAACCCCCTAATCAGGGAAATATCCCCGGAAGTATGAACAACCCCGGCGACGCTCCAACTTACCAGCCTCCCACCAACAATGCCCAGCCAGCCCCGGATACCTTCAATTGGGAAAAGACTGGTGCCCAGCATCAACCGCTCCCGCCGTTACTCAACTCAGATCTGGTCGCCAAAGTTTCCTGGGAACAACCCATTGCTCCGACCCGTATTGCCAAACAGGCACGTTTTAACTTGCCACTCGTCGCTCGCAGTTCATCACAGCCACGGATTTTTGTGCCTGCACCAAGCGAAATTCAAATTGCTGGCAAATAATCTTTGCCGCAAGATTGATTTTTTTGAGCATCACTGGATGATTTCAGTGATGCTTTTTTGTTGGCCAGAAGGTCGAACTTTTCGATCACCCACGGCTTCCACTCACCCGCCTTCATGGTTGTTTACAAAACCGTTGGACGAACAGGCTGGCAAAAAATTCGTTGTTTTTCTTTCGTCTCGATTTAGGAAAAGGAAGATGCACTGATGCCTCAAGGATTTGGGATCGTGGGTTGCGGCATGATCGCACACTTTCACGCGCAGGCCATTGCTCACCTCAAAGGGGCCAAACTCGTCGGTTGCTATAACGACGACTATCCTCGAGCCCAGCAATTTGCTCAAGAGTATGGCGGTACCGCTTACAAGACTCTCGCTGACATGCTGGCGAATCCCGACATTCATATCGTCACGATTTGCACCCCCAGTGGCGCACACATGGACCCGGCTGTCGCGGCTGCCAAAGCTGGAAAGCATGTCGTCGTGGAAAAGCCACTCGAAATCACTTTGAAACGTTGCGACGCCATTATCAATGCCTGTGAAAAGTCGGGCGTTCGGTTGTGTACGGTGATGCCCAGCCGATTCAGTGGTGTGAATATGGGGCTCAAGCAAGCCATCGACGCCGGACGATTTGGTCAACTGGCATTGGGCGATAGTTATGTCAAATGGTGGCGCACACAGCAGTATTACGATAGCGGTGGATGGCGCGGTACATGGCAACTCGACGGAGGAGGAGCCTTCATGAATCAGGCCATCCATAATGTCGACTTGCTCTACTGGCTGATGGGCGATGTCGCTGAAGTGGCTGCGGTAACCGGAACGCTGGC
>JBGSVC010000212.1:0-5621 GCA_041753175.1 Planctomycetaceae bacterium | reverse complement strand
ATTCAACAGATAAACGATACAAATCCCGATATACAGTGGCATATCAGCCAAGCCAGGGACCTGCTGGGTCGACAGATAGGGCAAAGCCACTGTCCCCACCATACAAAAAAATGCCACCATCAATTCACGTGGCAGGATCTGGCGACCAATCCTGGGCCAGATCTGTCCAATTGCCAGATAACCCAACGACATGACGGCCAATAAAATCCCCCCTCCTTTTTCCACCGCCGACATTTCAAAGATAATCACACCTGTCGTTACTACAAAAACCAGCCCGAAGATGATTCCAAAGAGCCGTCGATGTCGCTTGATATACGCATGTCGCGGTGCCAGTTGATGGCCCTTGATGTGCTGATATCTCAGAATATCGGCCCAGCGATCACCCACATATGCCATCCACACACAACAAAACAACACGAGCTGTTCTGCCCACCCACCGTTGACACCCAACCAACGAAAGCAGACCTGCTGCCAACACAACATCACCAGGGGAGTATCCAAAGCCAGTAAGTTCAATATCAATAACGGCATCGATTAATCATACCGTATCTGATCGATCATTTGATGCATGTCATTGGACATTAAAAAAGCACCCAGTCAATTTCTTGCCTGAGTGCTTTTCATGTCGACTGGATTGATTCGTTATTACTTACTTGGCGTCCCACCACCATTGGCCATTCTCACGTTGGGCGGATTGAATATCGCTTTTCAACTCGTCCAGTCGAGGTGATTGAGTTAAGAAATCTTCTTGCTCGAAGAGACTCATCACGTCGGCTCGAACACCACCCGCAACCTGGACGACAATATCTTTTCCACGATAAACACGATGATTGACCACTGAATCGACAACTTTGGGAGCACCATGTGATTGCGGACGATACGCCCCATTTACTGCAAAGCATCCAGCGTCAAAATCAGCTCGCTGACTGGCATGCTCGCGGTGCATGATCGCGGCGACCAATGCCAGATCAAAGACATTCTTCAGATCTGCAAAGACTGTATCGCGAGAAGCCAAATCGGCATAGTTGTTTGTCAAGTTTTGGGCAAATAACTGATTGGTTGCATCTGCTTTTCCGGTTGGGATACTTTGTCCCTGGGCAGAGACAAACTGATTCTCAGACTGACAGAGCACTGAGCAGTTATCGATCGCGAAGACGCTGCGCGACTCATTATGGGTGACGGCGTCACACTGGACTGTCAACCACCATCTCAAGGCGTCCAGACTTCCAGATTTCTGCTCGGCAGTGGTCATTAAATCGAAATAGCTCGGAATATTTTGGCCTCCATCGAGTTTGCCAACGCCGATGAGCTTCATGCGGTAATCGGCTTCAATAATAACTCGAGCCACGCGTGAATCGGCAGGTACTCCGTAAAACCGAATGTCCTGTAACCCTAATTGTTCCTGAAGGTCACTTACCCAACTTTTTACCTGTCCGGGTGACAATGCCCCCTGATTTGATGAAGCTGCGACAAATTCCTTCAACTTCTTCATACCCTCTTCTCGAGGATCAATCGAACAACCAAAGATATTCAGACCTTCAGCAGAAAAAACTCGTGTCAGAGTGACCAGGTCGTCAAGTTGCAACACGGGTTGCCCATTAACGACGCTCACTGCAGTGCCATTTTGATCATACTTCCAAGCCCCGGCAGGGCCACCAAGTATCACATCATGATTCGCTGCATCGATGAGTACATAATCAACTCGATACATTCCACCGAGATTTTTGAGTGAGGAAACGACAGGCTGTCCGGCTGCCAACTGTTGTGCCACGGCTGATTCCAAGGCTTTCAAAGAAATCATGCGAAAATCAGTGGCATTCGTCAAATCTTGATTCAGGCTCTGAGATCGCAACTCCGCACCGATTTGGTCGAGGTTATTGGTGGCATCACGTTGTGATTTGACGGAAAGCAACCCATGAGCATCAACCCGAACTCCACGATCAAAAGGGGAAATTGAACCAACTCCGCCGGCGGCATCCCATGAAAAATCATCACCCGTCTCGGTTTGAATCAGGTTAATAAGTTGTGTAAAGTCAGCACCACTTCCCTGCAAAGCCTGCTGAGTAGAGAGATCGGCCTGTTGAGATTTTCTTTGAACACGATTAGTTAATGTCCCCACGACGGCCATAGCGGCTTGTGGCTGACTGGCCTTCATTTGAGCAGCGGCTAATTGGCTGATCATTTCACTTTTCAGACCGTCATCAGCCTGAGCACTGGCCAATTCGCTGGCTGCCTGAAAATCACCAGCAGCCAGCAGCGACACAAACGTGTCAGCATCACCCTGGGGACCAACTGCATAGACGGGTTGAGCTGCTGTCGCCAAAATGGCCAGACAGATCATTGCACAACGGACTAATAGTGTTCGATCATTTACATCACGTCGCATAGTTGAAATCCCAAGTCCCAAACAGTTGGTCAATTTGGTAGATGTCACGTATTCAGCCACACACAAGACATTCATTTCAAGGCGCATGGCCTGAACGATCTTGTTGACGATTTCTCGCAGATATCCAGTCCTCTCAAACGAACTTTGAATAGTTTCGTCGAGGAACACACGATACGGATTCGAGTAAGCCGTTGTCATTTAGCATCGTCGTTTGAAACAGAGGCGTCAAGTGGTTTCCTCAGATTCACCAATTTTGCCACATTCTCGTCTAATGGCTCCGAAAGAATGGTCACAGCCGCTAGAATTCCGACTGATGACAACCACTCCTCATTTCTATTACAGTCGCTACAATCCCTATAATTCTCTATAAGCCTGTTGAAAATCGACTTCGTGTCTCTTTTCAACACTCCAAAAACGCCAGAAACCGCGCGTTTTTGATGATTCCACCTTGGAATCAAGCAGCCCCTTGAGAAAATCAACGAGCTGCTATGCCAACTGCCTGAGATGTTAAAGTCGTTTTAGCAAGAGTCTGGAAATACAACAGGAATCACACGTTATGCCGGACCTTCCGGAAGTTGAAACCATGGTTCGTGGGATCAAGCCACATGTCCAGGGGCGTCAGATCGCAACCCTCGAACTCCCCCCTTGTCGCTATCGACCAATTACCATCCGTCCCGATTTTCAGCGAATTTCCACGCAGGTTCATGGCACAACGATTCGAGATGTCTGGCGACTGGCCAAACGGATTATTCTCGAACTTGACAATAATATGGCCTTTGCGATTGAGCCTCGCATGACCGGGCTGATGCTCATCGATGACGCCCCCTCGCAAGAGCATCTTCGTTTTCGTTGGAATTTCAAGCCCCTGACTGGACAACCATCCCAACTCTGGTTTTGGGATCGCAGAGGTTTAGGGACCGTTAGCCTGTATCCACTCGAGGAATTGGCTCTTATAACGGGTCCGGATGCTCTCCAGATTGACGCCAAACAATGGGAAACGATCTGCCGCAGTTCAGCGTGTGCGATCAAAATTCTGTTGCTTAACCCAAAAAAAGTAGCCGGTATTGGCAATCTGTATGCCAGCGAGATTCTCCATCGCGCAGCCATTAGCCCCCTGCGCCCAGCACATTCATTAACGCGCCCTCAACTTCTACGTTTAACTCAGGCGACGCAGTCTGTTCTTCAGACTGCCATCCTTTACGAAGGCTCAACGCTGTCCGACGGCACTTACCGCAACGTTCTCAATCGCGACGGCTCCTACCAAAACGAACACACTGTCTACCAGAAACACGGACACCTTTGCACGACCTGTCAAAAAACGCATATTGTGCGCATCGTGCAGGCACAACGATCCACTTTTTACTGCACACGCTGCCAGAAATAGTCACTTTTTATAAACCCCGAAACAATCCCGATGCCAAGTGCCCACCAAATCCTGCAGAAATCTTTAATAGCGTACGGACTTTTAATTGCTCTGGCTGTTGATGGACCAGATGAATTTTAAAACTCTGATCCAGTTCACGACAACCAACCGTCATCGGCACGACGCCTTCTGTCATAGCTTTGAGCGATAACACTAATTCCACGGCTCCAGCGGCTCCCAGCAAATGTCCCATGGCCCCCTTGAAGCCACAACATGCGACCTGGCTTCCGAGCACGCTTTGGACTGCTTCCATCTCCAGCAAGTCGTTGTCACGAGTTGCTGTTCCATGCAAATTGATCATTCCAAGATCACGCGCGACAACTCCTCCCTGTGCCATTGTTCGCGCAAACAATTCCAGATAATCCTCGCTGGCCCCTTCCAGACTGGCCAAGTCTTTTCCAGTCGAAAAATGAGCTCCCGTAATCCACTCGGCGATCGGACGTTGTTGAGACTGGAGTGTCGATTCACGCTGTAAAATCAGGATTCCTGCTCCCTCTCCAATGACAAATCCATCCCTCTGACGGTCAAAAGGGCAACACGCTCTTTGTGGGTCGTTGCTCTTGGAAAGTATTCCCAGGCGTCGGTACGAAGAACAGATCATCTCAGTCAGCGAGGCATCCACACTCCCGGCGATCACCAAGTCACATGCTCCAGAACGAATCAGCCGCACCCCTTGTTGGACAGCGATTAACCCTGTGGCGCAGGCTGCCACAGGAGTCAGTAACGGACCCTGGCAATCCCACTGACATGCGATGCTGCTCGCTGGTGCCCATAACTGACTTATCATCCATGGATCATTAGCTCCTTGCCATATTAATTGATTTTTATGATGCCCATATGCTCGCCCCAAGCTCCTGATCGCTGGCTTGCTGGCTCCGATGACAACACCTATACGTCCCCGCTCAAGACTTCCGAGATTTACTTGTGAATCCTGCAATGCTTCGCGAACAGCTTGTTTGACCAACCTCAGAACGATTTCGTCATCTTCAGGACTGTCACATTCAGGACTGTCATCTTCACGACCGTTACAACGATCAATAGCCGCGGGTGCCCCCAGACTCACGTCAGTCGTTCCTGAACGTCCCGATGTCCATTGCACCTTGTCGATTGCCGACTCACCGGCCAGTAGTCTGGTAAAACTTGTCTGCAGATCTCGCCCCAGCGGATTGACAGTCCCCATGCCAGACACCACCACCTTGGGCAGCGTTTGATCAACATTCGTGAAATCAGTCGGCATGTCCAAAGACTCTCAAGCACCAACCCCTCTGGGGCGTGCAGACCCCCAATCGAGGATTACCGACGCAGACTTGAGCGGCAAATGGCAAACAATGCCGCAGAAAAAAACACCACAATCAACACGATGTCAATCCAGACCGAGGAACGAGATGACACGCGTGTCACCTGGTCTTGTGCCAGGATCAATCCCTCACTCATTTTCCAGATCTCTAGCTGCATGATCAGATTTCCAAGTTGATTGACACTCACACAACCAAGGAACGAATTTCCCTGTTCCTTGCACCCTGTAATTCACGAAAACACCTTACCATACCGACCTCAAAGATTGCCATCTGACAGACATTCTTTTTTCCTCCACTTGGAAAAATGCCGTTCAATCGAAGGCCGAAAACGAAAAAAGCCGGAGGGGCACTCCGGCTGACATACATTTTTTGACTAAGACAGTTCCCGATTTATACGGTCCCCGAATCATTTTGTCACAGGAATCTCTTTCTGAGCAGAGATCGTTTCCACGGAAGGATCCGTCGTGTTGAGATTCCAATTGCTCACGGCCCATTCCGGATAAGTCTCCACGAC
>JBGSVC010000211.1:0-7707 GCA_041753175.1 Planctomycetaceae bacterium | reverse complement strand
AGCCGATTCGATTGATGCCATGGTGAATTGCCTGATTGAGAATCCTGCAGCCAGTATAGCAACACCCGCCTGCCCACTGACAGACATCGTCAAACTAAAAGATTCCTCCGCCGTGAAAGTCACCATGACATCAGGCGGGCAGGCACTCTATTTCAGCCGCTCATTGATTCCGCATTCTCGGGACGCCAGCGTCGAGGACGTACTCGCAGGTCTGGAAGGAAAAAGATCGCCGTGGCTTTTGCACATGGGTGCGTATGCCTATCGACGCGATGCGTTGATTCGTTTCACACAATTACCACCCTCTCCATTAGAACTCATGGAACGCCTCGAACAGCTACGAGCACTCGAAGCAGGCATGATCATTCAAATGGCAATCGTTCCAGCCCATTCGTTCGGCATCGATACGCCTGCAGATTATGCGTCGTTTGTCGAGAGATATCAGGCAACTCAAAAATGATTTATGCTCAGCGAGGGAATTCTCAAGTGGAATCTGTTCCCAGAGAATCTGACACTGGAAATTTCCTCAAATATCGTCACACTAGCTCAATCCGGGATCGTGCTTGTCTCAGGTGGGTAAAGTCTTCTCCTTTTTCTTTATTTTGACCGGGCTGAAAGTCGCCAGAGTTTTCCTTATCAGACTCTGGCGTTTTGACTCAGGCAGCCAAATCTGGAAGTTCATTCGTGGCAACCAAACACATTTTTGTTACAGGCGGCGTGGTCAGTTCTTTGGGTAAAGGCTTGACGGCAGCCTCGATTGGCCTGCTTCTGGAACGACGCGGCCTGACAGTCCGGATGCAAAAACTCGACCCCTATCTGAATGTTGACCCGGGCACGATGTCTCCTTATCAACATGGTGAAGTCTATGTTCTCGATGATGGTTCTGAAACGGATCTGGATCTGGGTCACTACGAACGATTTACCAATTCGCCCCTTTCTCGCGAATCGAACTACACAACCGGACAAATCTATCTGTCGGTGATCGAAAAGGAACGTCGTGGCGAATACCTCGGAGGTACAGTACAGGTCATTCCACATATCACCGATGAAATCAAATCAGGAATTCGCAAACTCGCTCGCCCGGATGTCGATGTCGTGATTACCGAACTCGGCGGAACCGTCGGAGACATCGAAGGCCTGCCGTTTCTGGAAGCCATCCGGCAGATCCCGTTGGAAGTCGGAAAAGAGAATTGTCTGTTCATCCATTTGACGTTGGTCCCCTATCTGAAAGCAGCCAAGGAACTCAAAACCAAACCGACGCAGCACAGTGTCGGGCAATTACGTCAAATCGGTATCCAGCCAGACATTCTGGTGATTCGTTGTGAGAGACCGCTGGGTCGCGAGAACGCTGAAAAGATCGCCTTGTTTTGTAATGTTGAAAAAGGCTCGGTCATTGAAGAAGTCGACAAAGAATTCTCAATTTACGAAGTCCCGCTCGGATTGTCAGAAAATAAAATCGACGAGTTGATCATCAAGAAGTTGGGGTTATCCCATGCTCGCCATCTCGATCTGGACGACTGGCGCGAGTTGATGCACCGCAATCGTCACCCTGATCATGAAGTGACCATTGCTGTTGTCGGAAAATATATCGAGCACAAAGATGCCTATAAATCGATCTACGAATCACTCGATCACGCAGGGTTCGCGGCTGCAACAAAAGTCTTGGTCAAACGGATTGAAGCCGAAGATCTGGAAAATCCAGATGCTTTGTCGATGCTGCGAGGCGTCCATGGAATACTAGTCCCCGGCGGCTTTGGCCATCGCGGGATTGAAGGCAAAATTCAGGCCATCAAATTTGCCCGTGAAAATAAAGTTCCCTACTTTGGCATCTGCCTGGGAATGCAGACGGCGGTCATTGAATTTTGCAGACACGTGCTCGGCCTGGAAGATGCAAATAGCACAGAGTTTATCAGTGATACACAAAACCCCGTGATTTGCATGCTTGAAGAACAGCGCACCATCACACGTAAAGGGGGAACCATGCGTCTGGGAGCGCAGCCGTGTTTACTAACAGCCAATACCATCGCCCAAGCCTGTTATGCTCAGACGGAAGTGATGGAGCGCCATCGACATCGCTATGAATTCAATCCGGAATATCGAACGCGCTGTGAAGCCGCCGGAATGGTTTTTTCAGGACTCAACCCAACTGGTCGTCTTGTCGAAATTGTTGAACTCCAGGATCACCCCTGGTTTTTGGCAGTGCAGTATCATCCCGAGTTCAAGTCAAAACCTTCCAAGCCCCACCCCTTGTTTCGAGAGTTTATCAAAGCAGCCTTGGCCAAGCAGGGTTAATTCGAGATGGTAAGAATTCTGATTGACACCGAAGAGTTTCCAGAATTTCAGCGTGTGTGTTGATGAGAAGTGGCACCAGCTAGTTGTAATGCCCCGTAATTTAGCATTTTCTGAGCAATCTGTTGTGTCTGTTTCTCACAAAGCACGGCTCAGGTTATGGATAGCAGGGCTAACTGCAGTTGGAGGTAAGAACACATAATCCCGTGATTCCACAAAATTGTAATTAGTACCTATCTAGTTGTCGTCAGTATTGCGAGTCTCGCAAACACCATCTAAATAGTGATGATGCTGCAAACAAGCGGATGAAAACCTTTGAATAAATTTAGGTTTCAACTGTTCATCAGACTTTGGAATAAATAGTCGTTCTTTAATGGCCCAGTCATACAGTCCTATACCAACAGGATACAAGGTTAATATTCCTGTTAATTGGTGCTTAGATATCCAGTCTTCAGCCTCTCGCAAGTCAATAAATACCCCCGACGGAAACGTTGATTTTTCGCCGTTGAAAACCCAAATATCATTTGTCATTCTTCTTCTCCTGATAGATGGTCTTGGAATTTGAGCCAGTTTTTGATCTTATTGACTGAAGAACGAACTAGACTGATATTGTCGTTTACGACAACTTGTTGTGCAGGAGTCAATGGCGGATTATTGGAGAGTGGTCTCCCGTTTGCACCGATTCTGGTTGATCTCCCTTGGCCAATGACATGAAGATGAGCAGGTGCATGATCAATACTTCGATAATAGTGCTCAACCGTAACGCCATTTTTTTTGATGATTGTCTTGTTTGGAAGCTGTGGTTCAGTAAATTTTCCTGATTTTGATCGACCGCACGCATTATGCACGACCACGCCATCGACACCAATCTGGTAGACGTGTTCGCAGTGGATTTCCAGATTGTAGACACTGGCGCGGGTATCCAGCAAGCTGACCGAGACGACGGCGACCGGACCAGCTTCACCCTGCAACAACTCACCGGCCTCAAGATCCTCAATCGCCGTCCACGCGTGCCGGTGCAAGGACCACACAGGGTGGTTTCATGCTATCGGATCAATCCACAATTTCGCCAGCTTCAAGATAGAGCAAGTTCGAATAGTTCTGACTTAGAAGCAAATCAAGGCCTTCCTGTGTGACGAAGGTCGCACTAGATTTACCGATGTTTCCAATTCGGAACATCTTTTCGCCGTGCCAAGATGACTTACTAAAAATGTTACGGTTATAAAACCATGAATATCGTGCAGGATGACCACAGATAGAGCATGGCGGTTTTTGTAGCAATACGCCTGAAGCTTGTTTGTCCAAATCTAAATATGTCTCACATTCTACCCAATACTGTTGTGGCCCTGCGTAAGGATATGGCACAATATCTTTCTTGGCCTTGGAGGTGGGAGCCACATACTCAACCGGATAGAACTCACATTCAAAGCCATGCTCCTGCATAAACCTAGCCACATGTAACTGAGTGATAAAAGTATACTCAAAGATTCCATTGTAAGAAAAGTCGGCGATTTGAGACGATGATCGTTCCCATTGAACAAGCAAAGGGGGGATGAGATCCTGGTTATGCTCTCCGCATTCACAGTTGAAACCTTTTGACCAAGTCCCTATAGCAGAAAAGTAAGCATATTCGACCACTGGCCATGTCTCATACTCACAATTTCCAAGCCGCCAATCTATGCCGAGACAGTAAATCTTCATAATTCTCCAAAACTATATCCCAAATTCAGCGATAAGTTTATTGCGAATATTTAGAACTTGTTGAACTGAAATGAATCTATACCCATCAGGCAATTTCAAGATTTCTTCATGAAACCTCAGATTATAAGCACCGCCTCTAATTCCCGTTGCTTTGATGCTGATTCCTTTTTTATTATGAACAATCTCGTGAAGCCCCGCCTCGACCAAACGCTTATTATCCCCAGTGAAACTTTTAATCCGTTTGTCATTTCGGACTTGTGGCGGCAATTTCCTCAGAATTTCCTTAGGAATCGCATGATGCTTGTGTATACACGCATTATGCACGACCACGCCATCAATACCAATCTGGTAGACGTGTTCGCCGTGGATTTCCAGATTGTAGACACTGGCGCGGGCCTCCAGCAAGCTGACCGAGACGACGGCGACCGGACCAGCTTCACCCTGCAGCAACTCACCCGACTCAAGATCCTCAATCGCCGTCCACGCGTGCCGATCGAGGGACCATACCGGGTGGTTGGGAGTGCCGGTAATGATCTCGCCCGAGGCGAGGACGAGTTGAGCGAGTTGGACCTCGTCAACCGTGCGAATCAACCCCGTGACGACGGAACCGTCGCCGGGGATAATTTCGGGACATTCGCGGATCGCTGTGACGGTGGCGCCCCCGTCCAGTTCGAACTCGGTCAGATGCAGGTCGAGCTCCTGACCGACAAATAGTCCCAGGTTCTCCACGATCGATCGCGGACGCAGGTGTTGCAGCTCGACAGTACTCCCATCCGCTTTGCGGCAGCGGAAGTGAATTTCACACCAAGTCTCTCGATCGGGATCTGGCGAGGTCCAATCGTAGTCTTCACGGACGGGATTTTGCGTGAGGACCCTTTGGCCGAGCGTGACCTGTTCGATCGCGAGCGTTGCCGTGAGCGGATCAAGTGTGATGCCGCGGCCAGTTGTGTGGAAAGCTTCTTGACCTTCCACATGTACCTGTGTGCCAGCGACAAAGCAGCCGACGTAGTTGCCGCGCATGAGGAAGTTCAGCCCCAAGCCGACAGCGGCACCGACCATTTCTGTCGCCGATGGACCGCCTTCCTGACCGGAGATTGCGTGTCCGATTCCACTGGCGATCGTGACCGTATCCTTGATATTGTCGAGCGAATTGACGATGCATCCGGCACCACCCCCCACAACTGCAGTTGCCGCTGCGACTCCAACATCGGCAATGAATAACGACGTTTCGTAACCACGATCAAGATCAGCCTGAGTCACTTCAAAAACCTCGAAGTCAGATGGGTCCATAAAGCCAAGCGTGGCCATGCTTCCCAGGTTTCCCGTCCATGAATTCGCGACCGCTTTCATTCCAGTCGTGGCTCCTTCAAAGAAACTGGTCAGAATGCTGGGGTCTTCGTCAATCACATCAGGTGATGCTCCTCCTCCATCGCCGAGGTCTGGCAGGGTGATCGAACCTGCGGAGGGATAGCCAATAGCAGTGGGAATCTGAGAGACAGCGACACCAGGCGCTGAAACGACGAAATACTCAACTGGCTGAGTTGTTAATTCCTCCGAAGGTCCATCAAGAAAGATGGTGAGATTGTGAGGCACATCCAAATTGTGGAAGGTCGATTGGCGGACACCATTGAGATCGTACCAGTAGTTTTCACCCTCCTGATGATAGTGCCCCTGGGTCGTTCGTGTTCCTGGCCCGGAGATCATCATCCAATCTTCATCGGGAGATAAAATCCACTGACTGCTTTCGTCGTAAACGATGGAGGACATGGATTTTCAAAAAGCTTTGAGTCAGATCACTTTCGGTGGGTAGCTTTTTGTTTTCTGCCTGGCATCCGTGTCATACATCGACCCATAGCGGCGAACGCATTTGACTTTCTGGGGCCAGTCCAGGCTGGTCAGCCATGGCTGCAATTTCGCGAAGAGGCGGTCGGCGTCCGGGCAACTCAGGAACATCCGGTATTGCTTGCGACTGATGTCGTGGCCGACGTAGCGGCCATAGTATTCGTCACTGAGCGCTTCGACTTTGAGCACGTGATCAAGGTTATCTTCCAACTGCGCAATATGAACCTGCTCATCGACCGACGGCTCTTTGTCTTCCAGAGGCAACAGGACGACGACCGTCTGCTGTTGCATTGCCATCACCCGCTGACGTTCCTGGGCCTTGAGCTTTTTGTTCTCCATTCTCCAATTCGTACCGGGAGGATAGGGAGCGACTTTATTAAAGTCAAAACCCATCAGACCAGCCTCTTCCACGCGTTGCTTGAAGGATTCTGTCACATACAAATAGATGGGGTAGATTGATAGACCAAAAATGGATAAATGTTTCAACTGTTGATCATCAAACACATAGCGCAGGATATCTCCAGCTATGTATTTCTCCTGGCGCCGCGGCCATTCAATCGTCGACTGCTCGTAGTCGAGGGCGTCAGTATAAGTCTGACAATTGTAGTAGTAATAAGCACCACACTCAGAATCCAAAGGCAGGAGTTCACCATTGGGTTCTAACATGTCACGCAGTGCATCACAGGCACGTTGGCTGAACGCAGGATAGATCATATTGACACAGGGATAATCCTGATAAGTGGGGATCTGACCGATCACTTTGGGTGTCTCCCACCAGTCTTGATACGATGGCTGCTGCCAGAATTTGCTTTTCTGCTTATAAGTGTTGGGCTTGATTTTATCCAGAAATTCTAACTCGTTATAATCAAATGCTAATCCATCAAAATAAGGATTGTCGCCCATGTATTGTAATTCGTAGACGTTCATAGAAACTCTCCGATTTGAATGCGCGAACGAATTCTCTGTAAAGCCTCCAATGCATCTCGACGCGAAGCGACTTTATCGAACTCTTTGCCAAGGGCAATGAAGTAATTATCGGTGTGGGTCCCAAGGTGTCGATTGTTGCGGGTGAAAAATCCATTGATGCTGCGGTTGCGATAGCCGGCCCCAAGGTACTTATCAAAGTTCATTTGAGCGGTTTTGATCGCCTGTTGAACTCTGACACTTCGATTACTGAATCGACCCGTCGGCACAATGTGGGCGGCCTGTTCCCCTTTGGCCAGCGGTCCGATATTTCTACTTTGGAGGTTGTTCCGCAGGCAACTATTATGCACGACCACGCCATCGACACCAATCTGGTAGACGTGTTCGCCGTGGATTTCCAGATTGTAAACACTGGCGCGGGCCTCCAGCAAGCTGACCGAGACGACCGCGACCGGACCAGTTTCACCCTGCAGCAACTCACCCGACTCAAGATCCTCAATCGCCGTCCACGCGTGCCGATCAAAGGACCACACAGGGTGGTTGGGAGTGCCGGTAATGATCAGTGGATCATAAAACTGCTTTCATCAACGTCTTTCTTGACTAGAACTCATCTATAAACCGTCAATTTACTGTACAGAATCGATTCACATGAATTTTGCCTGTGAGATCATCTGGCGATTGGAATTGCCATTTACTCACACACTTTTGAGAAGGAACCACCATGCCAGGGCGATCCCTGTACTAGGGATCCAGATCGGAACCGCTAACACGTTTTCTCACGGACAAACAATGGAATCTGATCGCCGATTTGTTTTCCGATAAAGATGACCCGCCGGGGCGGGCGAACTGCTGTTCCTAATCGAGCCTGCTTAGAAAGGACGTTGTGGGTGCAAACAACAGGACCCCAGTAGAGAACGTTGCCCCATATATGAGTATCCCTCCAAGTCGATCGTC
>JBGSVC010000210.1:0-12708 GCA_041753175.1 Planctomycetaceae bacterium | reverse complement strand
GACCACCACACGATTCTTCACGAGCCAGCGCGTCCCGACACATCAATTCGCCAAACTCCATGAAGTCGGCCACGCGACCTGCACGCTCCAGATCCTGATTGAATTCTTCACCTGTGCCTGCGACTTTCAGGTCACTCCAGAATTCTTCTCGAAGCCCGCGGATCTCTTCAATCGCATTGGTCAATCCGGTCGCGTTACGCGCCATCCCGCAGTGATCCCACATGATCTTTCCAAGCCGTCGATGCATCGCATCAGCGGTTTGTTTACCATTTATCGAGACGAGTTTTTCCAGACGATTGCGTGTATCCACAAGTGCATTTTTTGCATCCGGATGGTCTTCTTTGGCGGCTGCAAGTTTATTTGTCGCCAGATAGTTGCTCACCGTGTAGGGGGCTACAAAATACCCATCTGCCAAACCCTGCATGAGTGCAGAGGCTCCCAGTCGGTTAGCACCGTGATCAGAAAAGTTGGCCTCACCGAGAACAAACAGCCCTGGAATGGTACTTTGCAGATTGTAGTCCACCCACAAGCCGCCCATCGTATAATGGACGGCTGGATAAATCATCATCGGCGTTTTGTAAGGATCCTGATCCATGATCTTTTTATACATGTGAAACAAGTTGCCATACTTGGCTTCAATTGCAGCCTTACCTTGCTCGTCGATGGCCCGGCTGAAGTCCAGATAAACAGCTTTGCCCGTCTCTCCGACACCGTAGCCGGCATCGCAGCGTTCTTTAGCGGCACGTGAGGCGATATCTCGTGGAACCATGTTGCCGTATTTTTTATAACGTCGTTCCAGATAGTAGTCTCGATCTTCCTCGGGGATCTGCATTGGATCACGAGAGTCATCGGGCTTTTTGGGCACCCAGACTCGTCCATCATTTCTCAAGCTTTCGCTCATCAAGGTCAGCTTGGATTGGTAATCTCCGGAGACCGGAATGCATGTCGGATGGATCTGGGTGAAGCAGGGGTTGGCAAAATCTGCCCCTCGCTTATAACAGCGCCATGCCGCTGTGACGTTGCAACCTTTGGCATTTGTTGACAGGTAAAAGGCATTTCCATAGCCACCAGTACATAAAAGCACGGCATCGGCCATATGTGTTTCGAGTTCGCCGTTGATCAGGTTCCGCACGATGATCCCGCGGGCGACGCCGTCTGCCACGATCACATCGAGCATTTCACGACGAGGGACCGTTTTGACCTTTCCGCGACTGGTCTGGCGCATGAGTGCAGAATAAGCACCGAGGAGCAATTGTTGGCCTGTTTGACCTTTGGCATAAAACGTCCGGGAAACAAGTGCTCCCCCGAACGTCCGATTGGCCAGCAGTCCACCGTACTCACGTGCAAACGGCACCCCCTGGGCGACACACTGATCGATGATATTGGTGGAGACTTCAGCCAGTCGATAGACGTTGGCTTCGCGCGAACGGAAGTCGCCGCCTTTGATCGTATCTTTGAACAGGCGCCAGATTGAATCACCGTCGTTTTGGTAATTCTTGGCGGCATTGATTCCCCCTTGAGCTGCGATGGAGTGAGCCCTTCGTGCGGAATCCTGAAAACAAAACGCTTTGACGTTGTAGCCCAGTTCTCCTAATGAGGCAGCGGCTGCTGCTCCCGCCAGGCCAGTTCCCACGACAATGACGTTGAACTTTCGCTTATTGTTGGGAGCGACGAGTTCCATCTGATTGCGATGCTGAGTCCACTTGGTTTCCAGCGGTCCACCGGGAGCCTTCGACGCGTGTCGAGATGAAAATGTGACATCCTGTTCGGCTAGACTCATATTCTCGATCCTTATTATTCGTCGGTCTTCTGAGGGAACTCGGCGATGTCTTCAGTCAACTTGTGGAGGTTGTAAGATTCAAAGGGCTATTCCAAAATCGAACTTTCCGGAAAACATGCTAATGCACACTCGCCGGTGCTTTCACTGTCTTGAGAGTTTCGTTGTCAGTATCGCTGGGCTGAATTTGACTGACGGTTTTGGGAGGCAGTTCGGGAACCTGATATCCCGACACGTTGGCCCAAATCGGAAAACTGGCAAAGCCGAGGGCAATCAGGACCGCAAACGCCTGGGAGACGAGTTGAATTCCCTGATTGTATTTTGGATGCGAGATCCCCAACGTTTGAAACGCACTCTTAAAACCGTGAGATAGGTGCCAACCTAACAACAAGACACCCACGATATACAGTCCTGCACTGAGCGGATTACGCAAAATAATAATGGCTTTGTCAAAGGGTTCGTGGCCTTTGATCTTGTTGACCAGATTGGGCGTGGCTTCGAAGGTGAAGTCAGACAGGTGTACAAAAAGAAACGCCAGTACTATCAGGCCGGAAACGATCATCCAGTTATGTGCCGAAAAAGGGTAGATCGTTTTCTGTTCGTCCTGTTTGGTCTCCTTGACGGCATATCCAACGCTTCGCGCTTCGCGATTGTCACGCTCGGTGTTCAAGGCAATGACAATGTGTGCTAGAAATAACAGGAGCAAACCGACTTCGGCGGTCTTGACAAACCATTCCTGCGAATGGAGCGTGTGGGCGTAAGTATTGTAGGCCTCTGGCCCGACATACATCAGGACGTTGCCTCCCAGATGGACAATCAAAAAACCACACAACAACAGGCCTGATAACGCAATCACCAGTTTGCGTCCAATTGTTGAGGTGAGAGTTTTCACGATCCAATCCACTGCGCTGTCCTCTCTGAGTGTGTCACAACTTTAATTCGTCTGCATTAATCTGTCTGCATCTATCTGTCTGTTGACGTCCAAGGCGGTTGATGCCTGCAAACCCCAATCGACTTTTTGATCATCCGTCGACTCGGATCGGCGATCGCGATCAATCTGTTTCAATGGGAGTGTTGCTCTTCAGACCGTTACAAAATCAACAAATTCACTCTTGATTATAGAGGTTCAGTGGAAAGCTTCAATCAACAGGCAATGTCAAAGTTGACGCACCTGAACGTTGTCCCAAAAAATTCAGGAGACATGGCGTCGACCACACACTCTTTTCGTGTCAAGTTGTAATTCTGGATCTCCTTTGCTCTGTCTTTTCAGGTTTGGCTGTTATTTTTTGATCGTATCTCCGACTTCCTGCAAAGCGGCCTGTTGACGAAGTTAATCCAAGATGATTTTCTTCCCTATCGATCGTGATAAGCAGAGTGTTTATCAGCAACGCGAATCACGTAGAAGTCCAATCTCTCGAGAAAACAACGGGCGGCTAGTGGCTTGACCATACTTTCATTTTTTCCTGCTTCAGTAGACTTACAGGAACCCGTTCATGATCCACCTCACCAAGACAATTTGGCTTTCGACTGGTCTGATTGTTGCTTTTCTGGTTGTTACGTTCTTGCTGATGACCATCTCTGCAACGGCACAGACACAATTCGCACCCCCCTCCCCTGCAGCAGAGGCTGCAGATAGGCCGTCTTCAAGTGGATTTGCTGTCGTCGAACTTTTTACATCGGAGGGCTGCAGCAGTTGCCCGCCTGCGGACCGTGTCTTGACCGAAATCCAGGCTATCGCCGAGCGTGACCAACTTCCTGTTTATGTTTTAGGTTACCATGTCGACTATTGGAATCGCCTGGGGTGGGACGATCGTTTCAGCGACCCCCGATATTCTGCGCTGCAGCGAAAATACGGACAAATCTTTCAGGCTGAGAGTGTCTACACGCCACAAATGATTGTTAATGGACAAGCCGAATTCAACGGCGGTCATTCCAAGAAAGCGATCGAGGAAATTCAGGCAGGTCTGAAATCGACAACGTCCGGGACTCCAACGATTACGACCAACGTTGAACTACTGACATCGACACCGCAAGTTAAAGTGACGGCACATTCCTCCCTGGCGGATGACCACATCGTTGCCCGCGTGGTTGTTGTCCAGAAAACGGGCCAATCCCAGGTTTCTCGTGGAGAAAACTCTGGTAGAAATCTGACGCATGTTCGAATTGTGCGTGATATGGCAGTCGCCCGCATCGACTCGCAGGGGAATTTTTCAGCGACGTTGGCTCTGCCTGCTGAGGTTGCGAAGACGGATCTCAGTCTGGTGTTGATTGGCCAGAATCCCCAAACTGGCCAGATTCACTTTGCTCACGAAACGCCGTTGTCTAATTGAAAGCTGATAGCAAGGTTACTCACTGCTCAACAATCGTTGCTGAATCATAAGAGCAAGAAATTAAGTCTGTTACGGCCTGTTGTCTCTCAGAGCAGCCGGTGTTAAATCTTGCTGTTTTGGATGCCTGTTCCACGACAGGCCTGCTTCGATCGCCGTTTTTTTATAGCTTTTAAGGGAGCTCTTTGACTGGAATTATCGGATGCCTGTCATGAGACAAGAAAACCGCGCAACTTTTTGCCCTAGGGTGAAAGGGGCATTTTGACGTTAATCGTTTTCCCCGATTTATGGAAAACCGAGATATGGAAACTGGAATGCCGAATTTTATGTGCCTGGCAGCGACGACAACTCTCCTGATCATTATCGTCTCAATCTGTCGAAGTCGTTCCTTTGAACAGTTTTCTATCAATGCGGCTGTTGTAGGGAGTCCAGTTGGATTGGCGATTCGGATCGGAATCCATCATCTGCAAAAACTCATTGACTTTGGCGTCCAGATTATCAAGTTGATGCAGGACGATGGCTTCCAGAGTCATGGGCAGTTTGGGGCTGCCAAATTCATAACTTCCATGATGACTGAGGATCATGTGTTTCAAACGCAACGCTGTTTCAACCGGGAATGCTGTCCCTTGAATATGTTCAAACCGCTCAAGTTTCTCCTGCAACATTTCACAGCCTATTTGCAGATGTCCGAGCAGTTGACCTTCGTCGGTGTAGCCAAAAATTGTTTCGTATTCGAGTTCTCGCACTTTGCCGATGTCGTGAAGAAGGATTCCTGCGAGGACGAGATCAAAATTGACTTTTGGATAGCGATCACGAATTAGATGAGCTGTTTCCATCAAGTTGACAATATGCTCCAACAATCCGCCTGCATAGGCGTGATGAGTTTTGATCCCCGCCGGTGCTTTCATGAGTTGCTCTGAAAGGGAGGTGTCTTCCAGGAAGTCGTTCATCAGTATTTTTAAGGACTCATCATGAATCTCGCTGACCAACGCGACGAGTCGCTCCATCAGTCGACGTGTGTCTGTTGCTGGTTGCGACTGAAATTCTTCGGCGTCGACAGAATCTTCTGAGACGGCAGAAATGTGCGTCATGATGATCTGCAGGTTGCCCTGGAAGAGTTGAACTTTCCCCTTGACCCTGACATAGCCACCGGCTTCGATCTCGGCAAGAAGCTCTTCACTGACATTCCACATCAGTCCGCTGATGAGCCCCGTTTTGTCACGTAGCTGGGCCAGGAGATAAAGGTCGGCATTGCGATTAGCCCGCATTTGCTTGTCCGCTAACAAAAAGACCTCGTTGACGGCTGCTCCATCATTGAGGGTATTGACGTAGGTCCTTGTCATATCAACTTTCTTATGCAGACAATAGCAATGCCCGGTTTAACCAGTCACTGACTGTGATTACCACAAATTGGAAACTCATCGCGGAAATCGTCAGGCACGGGATTCCCAGTCAGCCAGCTTACAAAAAGGACTTCGTCGGGGACAGCCTCGGATTAAAAAAACACCCAGACAACATATTGTCTGGGTGTTTTGACGCTTGGTTATCGAACTAAAGTCTGATGATCCCTGTTATTACCAATTACCACCAACGACGTTGAAGTCGGTTGCCGTAGCGATTCAATTGTCGATATGTCTGATTAAAGTCTCTGTTCAACTGGCGATAGCGCTGGTTGTAATTTCGAGATCTGTCCCATCGATTATAGCCTCGATAGCGATAATTTCGTGCTCCCCAGTTTCGCCCACGCCAATTTCGCCACGTTGCAAGTTGTGTTTGTCCAGAATCGTTTTGTTGAAAGTCGATTGCGGGAGTTGTGGTCTGAGTGCTTCCAACGGATGCGACTAGAGATGCCGGTGCGACCATTAGCACGCCCGAGAGTAGTAATGATGGAATGATTGATTTCATTGTGTTCTCCTTTGTTAAGTTCGTGGTTGAGTGAAAACTATCAAACGCATCCCTTGCGCCAATCGCCATAAAACTCGTTAATAAGCCTGAAAAACCAGATTTTTTCGCTTTCGAGCACGTTGTGTTTGATGCCTCTACTGACGCCCTGTTTTTTCAGGCGTCGTAATGTGCTTTCAGGCATCATGGAGTTGATTAAGATGAAAAGGTCCGCATTTCGGGGAAAAACAACGGACTACTCATGGCGTAATTTCTGGGAAGTCTTGATTGATCTCGGAAGAGTGAGCGGTGTGTAAAACGAAGTTCCGACATCCATTCCCACAACTTTCGCGCCTTGCTAAGATCACCGCTTGGTGACGACTTAGAACACAATTACAAAATAAATCACTGTTTGTTCAAAAGTTTCAGCATGGCATGACTGTCTGCTGAAATTCGTTTTTCGTAACCGTGTCAATCATTCCAGGAACGCCTGAAACCGGGTGTTCTTGTTTAATCAACCCTGTCTCAGGCAGCCTAGTGAGAAATTCAGTGGGCTGATCACCGTTTCTACTCAAGAGAGTTTCTACAAGGAATACTGCCGTGCGCTGGAGCAAGACGTTTATCCCGACGATGAAAGAAACCCCTGCCGATGCCGAGATTCCTTCACATCAGTTGATGTTGCGGGCCGGGTTGATTCGTCAGGTGATGGCGGGTGTTTATACATATCTTCCGTTGGGGTTGAGAGCGATTCAAAAAGCCCAAGCGATCGTGCGTGAAGAGATGGAAAACGCTGATGCTGTCGAGATTGCGATGCCCTCGCTGACGCCCCAGGAATTGTATCATCGCACGGGACGCATCGCTGCTTTTGGCAATGTGTTGATGAAATTTGAGATTACGCGCAAGGATTCCCGAGTCTCGTTGGCGTTGGGACCGACTCATGAAGAGGTCGTGACCGATATGATTTCACGTCACATTTCCAGTTATCGTCAGTTGCCGCTGACGCTTTATCAAATGACGAGCAAATTTCGCAATGAGGAACGCCCTCGATTTGGTGTGTTGCGAACCAGCGAATTTTTGATGAAAGATGCTTACAGTTTTGGCTCTTCGCTGGAGCAGCTCAACGAAGCCTATCAAAAAATGTATGACGCCTATTGTCGTATTTTCACGCGTTGTGGACTGAGTTATTTGCCGGTCGAAGCCGAGTCGGGTCCGATTGGCGGCGATGCGTCCCATGAATTTATGATTCCTGCCGATAATGGCGAGGATCATATTGTTCATTGCAAGAATTGCGGATACGCCGCAAATCTGGAGCGAGCCGAGACAGGACGAGAAAATCCTGAAATTCAATGTCCTGATCTGGCCAGTGAGTTGCAAGAGATACCGACTCCCGGAGCCTCCAGCATCGATGCGGTGGCGAAATTTTTGAAGACCAGTCCGTCACAATTAATCAAGACCCTGATCTATCAGGCCGACGGAAAACCGGTTGCTGTGTTGATTCGAGGAGATCATGAAGCCAATGAGGGCAAGATTCGTCGGGCTTTGGGGGCGATGACGTTGCAACTGGCTGATGAGAAAACAATCCTGGAGGTGACAGGTGCCCCGGTCGGATTTGCAGGACCTGTCGGCATCAAGTGCCCTTTGATTGCCGATCATGATGTCCCTGTGATTCAGAATGCTGTCGCGGGTGCCAATAAAGCGGAAACACATTTGACGGGCGTCAATGTCGATCGTGACTATGTGTTAACAACCACGCATGACCTGCGCAATGCGGCCCCGGAAGATCCCTGTCCAAAATGTCGACAGCATTTGGTCTCTGTGCATGGGATTGAAGTCGGGCATGTCTTCAAGTTGGGAACCAAGTATTCGACATCGTTGGAAGCGATGTTTGTCGATGAGCACGAGCAACGTCATCCGATGATCATGGGATGTTACGGTATTGGCATTAACAGAATTATTGCAGGATTGGCTGAGACCTGTCATGACGAGAAGGGCTTGATCTGGCCGATGACAGTGGCTCCTTATGAAGTGTTGATGTGTCCCCTCAACGTTGGCGATGAACCGACAATGCAATTAACGTGTCGGATGGAAGCCGAATTAAAATCGGCCGGTGTCGATTTATTGGTCGACGATCGCGATGCCCGACCCGGCGTGAAACTCAATGATGCCGATTTGATTGGAATTCCTTTGAGGGTGGTCATTGGGGGGAAAGGCCTGAAAGAAGGAGTCGTTGAAATCAAATTGAGGACTGAGTCTGAACCGACCAAGGTCAAGCTGGACGAGGCGGTCGGGTTCATCCTCGATAAAATTGCCCAGGAAAAAGGCAAGCTTGCTGTCTAGAATGACTCACATTCAGACATATCAACAATTAAGGTGAGCTCATGTCGGAGAAGCAGACGTCACGGGAACTGTTGGAGTCGATGCATGACTTTCCGTGTTCGTTTATGATCAAGGTCATCGGCAAGACAGAGAACGACTTTCATCGGAGAGTCGTCTCTGCAGTCCGGGAGGCCTTGAAGTGGGACTTCGATCCTCCTTCCCAGGCCCGGGAAACTGCGGGTGGGAGGCATGTTTCCGTGACATTTGATCTGGTGATGCAAAGTGCTGATGAGGTGATGATGACCTATGAAGAGTTGCAAAAAACCGAGGGTGTGATCGTGTTGCTGTAGGTCAAGTGGACCGCAAGAGAATGGCTCGGGATTGTCATTTTTGCATACGAGACTATGCCGATGTGCTCATGGTATGGGAAATGCCAAGTTTTATGGCAGCACGGCGCTAAATTAACAGTGCTGAGTTAACGGTGCTGAATCAATAGTCTTGAATCAAACGATCCACCACCGTTCCCCCCTCCCCATGGACCGGCGTCGCTACAGAGTTCATATTTTGTAGTTACGAAAAGTGAACTCTGGAGTTCTCTATGAACATGTCAGCGTCGCGGTCTCACTCCTTTTCGGACAGGAAGTAGTTTCATGTTTTCTCCCAATCAAACAACAATTGAAATTGGTGAATGGCAATCTGGCGAGTCGCTGGAGCATGCCCCCTCGAACAAAACAGGGCATGTGATGTTGATTGTTCTGGCGGTGTTGGTGTTGAATGCGGCCTATTGGGTCTTCTGGGCCGACGACTACTTAAAGATGTCGCTCATGAGGGGATTGTGAAACTTGTCGATTGTTACTGAATTAAGTTGCGATAATCATTGGCAAATATCGGGACATTAGGAATATTTCAGGTGTTGTGCATTCGGATGTATGCGATAATTTTCGGCATATGAATTGCGTCTGGCGTCGTCAGAGCGTATTTTGTTGAAAATGCGAGTTTGTTTGCCCAAAGTTTTTCTTTGTGTGCTTACTTGGTAAGCAGTCTGCATTTTGTAGGCGGTCGCATCGAGACGTCTAATTCATGAGTTGTGAAACTAAATTCCAATCGAGTTTGGTTTTCTTTTGAAGAGTGAGTCTGATTGCGATTGTCGCCTGGGGTTATCATCATTTCATTTTTCAAACTGAGAGTTTCGTTGTGAAATTGTATTCGTCAGCTCGCCATTCTCATCCCGGCTGTTTTCTGTTGACTGGTGACAAGCCCCGTTATGGGATGGGTAACCAGGAGATGTTGATTCTGGTGCTGGTGGGGCTTGTGGCCTGTAACGTGGCGTACTGGCTGTTTTTTGCGACGAAAGAGGATACGTCGGGAAGAATCAAGATATCAGGGATTGTCACAAATAATGGTGAGTTACTTCCTGAGGCGCGGCTCAATTTGAAGCCAGTAGAAGGTGGGGCAGGTCCGACATCGGCTGGGTGGATTATCGAAGGGGAGTTTCATGTTCCCGCTTCCGATGGCCCTCATGTTGGAGAACAAGTAATTGAGATTCTGATTGAAAATGGGGTTGTCGAGCCAGTGACTCCTGAGAAGTTGGGATTAGATCCGGATAACTTATCGCCGGAAGATGTCAAAAAAATTGAGTTGGCTATGGCGAAGGCGCAGATGTCTTCTTCGAGTTCAAGTCTGTATGTGACGACGCTCGAGATTACCCTGGAGAATGCATCTTCAATTCAACTTGAGCTAAATGATATGGAGAAGAAATTCTGAAAATCGATTGATAAAGAGTGGGTTTTGGTTGTTTGATAATCTCTAGAATCTAGGAAAAGCTATGCGTATCAAGTCAACGGGACGGTATGTCTCTGGTCGAGTTCCAGTCTCTCGAATTGCGTTTACATTGATCGAATTACTGGTAGTGATTGCCATAATCGCCACACTCGTTGCGATATTGTTGCCTGCTGTCCAGCAGGCAAGGGAGGCAGCCCGTCGAAGTAGTTGCAAAAACAATATGAAGCAGATTGTGCTTGGAATGCATAATTTTGTGGATGCATACGGCCAATTTCCGAATGGAAGAGCCTACGGATTTCCTTATAGCGGAAGTAGAACTGGAAATATTTATTTTCAATGGAGTTGGTCTTTTCTGATTCTTCCCTATGTTGAGCAGGGGGCTATTTATGATGCCATTGAATTTGATACAAAGACTCCATCAACAGTGTGGTTTGGGACTACTCCAGTGGCGGTTCGCGATGAGCTGAGAAAAATGTTAGGGTCAAAAATTCCCATCTATTCATGCCCCTCAAGCGGATCGGGAGTCTTAGATATTGGTGTCAATGGTGCTACGAATGTGGCAGTTGGGTGTGAGCGACTTGAATATATGGGCGTTTCGGGCATTCATCAACGGCGGTCAACCAAAACGTCAGAAGGTTTTTCGGCAAGCAGCTACGGTTCTTCGGCACTCCGCGATTGTACGAAATTCGATGAACTTACGGGCTTGGGGACTGCTTCGGGAATCTTTTTTGGAAACAGCGATGTCACGCCTGGTGACATTGTGGATGGCATGTCTAACACGTTTATTTTGGGAGAGAAGCCCGCATATTTAACAACAGGAAATTTTGGAGGTGTTAGTGCAGGTCGCTGGGCATATGCAAATTGGGGGAATGGTAATATGTGTCCTCCAACGTCACTTGATGCCACCTGTGCACTTGACAGTGAAGATGGAGATGATGGCATTTATCCTTCTAGTCGTGCGCTCTCTCCTACGACTGGGTTGATGACGCCAACGGGTTCTTATGGGTTTTCAAGCTTTCACCCGGGAGGGCTTAATTTTGCATTAAGTGATGGAGGGGTCAGAACTGTGTCGTATAATACCGACTTCAATACTCTTAAACGGCTTGTGACTCGCGATGGGGGTGAGGTCGTCGGTGAGTTTTGATTGAGGTGACATGTTTGATTGCTTTTGCAGGATACAACACCTGGGGATGTGATGTCTCTGGGTGTTTTTTTGGGTCTTGGCGAATGATGGAAGAACAAAATCAGTCGACGACTTTTGAACCTGTGGGGGCTTCGTCGCCGACGTTGTGGGGTGTGGGTACGCTTGTGTTGTTGCTGGGGATTACAGGATGGGTGGCTTTCTGGGGGTGGCAGACACGACCTGCTTTTGAGCGGATTGCTCTAGCCGGGGATGTGCTGTTTTTGGGCGATGTGGTGAAGGTGGCTCGAATCAACTTTAAGCCGGTAGAGCATGGGTTGACGTCGGCTGTTGAAGTCGTCGATGGGGGATACGTTTTTTCAAGCTCGGATGGTCCGAGTGTCGGGCAGCAGGTTGTCGAAGTGATCGTGCCCCAGTCGAGATTGAGTGACGACATCAAGGCGTATTTTGCAGGCAGGGAAGTGATGGTTGAAGGTAATCAGGGGGTGGGCTTGTCGGGAGACGTGCTGGCTCCGGGGGTCGATCCTCAGGGGGGCGTGGTGCTGATGCAGATTGTGATGCTGAATTCCCGATCAGAGAGGCTTCCATTGCGATTGGAGTTGATGACACCGTATCGATAAGGTGGTTTGAGACGTGTTGGGGTGGCTGAAATGAACGGAGTTGTGGTTTGCCCTGAGATTCTCGATACAAGGGGCGGGTGTGGATAAAAAACAGCCAGCAAGGGATTATCTTGCTGGCTTTGAAGTTGCCTGGTGAGTTGGTTGTCAATTAGGGGTAGAACGGGTTGTTTGAGGAGGTGGCTTGTACCTGTTGGCTGACAGGTTGGTCATTGTTGGTGAGGTTGGCTCCTTGATAGTTATAGTTGCCGATCGGGTAGTTCATTTGTTGTGGGGCCCGATACGCTGGAGGTTGGTTATAAGTTGGGGTTTGTGGTTGTGGGTAGTAATTGACTGGGGGTTGCGTTGAAGGGATCTGATAGCAACCGTTGGGGCCGCAGATAGTTTGAGGCTGTCCATAATTAGGTTGTGAAACTGGGGGTCGGTAGGTGTTGTTTGGGGTGTAGTTGGTATTTGTGAAAACTGGACGGGGATTGTTGTTTGGGAAGCAGCCGACGCCTGGGATGCAAACCTGATTGGAAGCAGGTGCCCGGTAGCCTGGCTGGTATGGGGTTGGATAGTTCGTTTGATTGTTGTAGCCGTTGTTGCAGGCGGGTTGGGGTGGCATGAAGAAGTCAAACAGGCCTGCAGTTTTGATTTCGGCGGCTCCTGCGGGTGCGGCCAGGACGGCGATGATCAAGGCGGAAGCAAGGCTGAGGGTTTGAGTAGATGAGAAAATCGTTTTCATGTGGCTCTCCTTAAGAGTTGATGTTTGAGTTGTCCCGTGAAGAAGATTCTCGGTGACGTCATTATGATATGCGAATTGCATGCCATTGCCTCTCGTGATTGTTAATATGACTACATTAATGTGTGATAGTAGTCAATATG
>JBGSVC010000209.1:0-8496 GCA_041753175.1 Planctomycetaceae bacterium | reverse complement strand
TATTTCTCAGCTTCTTTCATGAAGACGGCCTGCAATTCTTTCAGCTTGGTGGGATTGCTGGCGGCAAGATCGATGACTTCGCTGAAATCTTCGTCCACGTGGTAAAGTTCCCACAGGTCTTCATCAAGAGGGCGCCTTGGTTTGGCTTCCCAGGGAGCCTTATGGACTGTGGCCGCCACCCAGCCCTCATGGTAGATGGCACGGTTGCCGAAGATTTCGAAGTATTGCGTCGTGTGACGACTGGGAGCCTCGCTGTCGTCAAAAGTGGGTATCATGCTGACTCCTGCCATCGGCGTTTGTGGAACGCCATTGACGGTTTTGGGTATCGGAAGTCTTGCCGCGTCCAGTACGGTGGGAGCGATATCGGTCACGTGTTGGAACTGGCTGCGTATTTCTCCTTGAGCTTTAATACCATGAGGCCAGTGAACCACAAGAGGGTTGCGTGTCCCACCAAAATTCGAGGCCACTTGCTTCGTCCACATGAATGGTGTGTTGCCAGCAACAGCCCAGCCTGCTGCCATATGGGGAAAGGTTTCGGGTCCACCCCAAAGGTCAATGTTTTCGAGCATCTGGGGGACTGATTCCTGGACGCCATTGAAGTACGTCATCTCATTGAACATACCAAGCATCCCCCCCTCAGCGCTGGCGCCATTGTCGCCCACGATATAAAAGATGAGCGTGTTGTCGAGTTCGCCGATATCATCGAGGATCTGCACCACGCGGCCGATTTCGTTGTCAGTATGTGCTGCGAAGGCGGCAAAGACTTCCATCTGGCGTGCGAAGAGACGTTGTTCATCAGGAGTGAGTGTGTCCCAGTCCTTGATGTCAGCAGGTTTGTCAGCGAGTTTGGCGTTCTCCGGGATAACGCCTAACAGCTTTTGTCTGGTCAATGTTTCCTGGCGATACTTGTCCCAGCCGCTGTCGAATTGGCCTTTGAATTTGGCGATCCAGTCCTTGGGCGCATGATGCGGAGCGTGTGTTGCTCCTGTTGCAAAATAGGTATAGAAGGGTTTATCAGGAGTAAGTGACTGTTGGCTGCGGATCCATTGAATAGCCTGATTGGTCATGTCGGTGGTGAAGTGATAGTCAAGTGTGTGAGGAATGTCGATTTTGACAGTTCCGTCATAAACCAGCGGAGCCCATTGATTTGTCTCGCCACCGATGAATCCATAAAACTTGTCGAATCCGGAATGCGTGGGCCAGCGATCAAACGGACCGGATACACTGACTTCCCAGGGGGCCGTTTCATGATATTTCCCGAAAGCGGCCGTGCTATAGCCGTTTTGACGCAGGATTTCTGCAAGTGGGGTGACGCTACTCGGACGCACTCCCGTGTTGCCAGGAAATGCAGTAGCCACTTCCATGATGGCGCCGGCGTTGTTGGTGTGATGATTGCGACCTGTGAGAATAGCCACACGCGTTGGTGAGCAGAGAGCAGTGGTATGAAAGCGGTTGTATTTCAGCCCATGGCTTGCCAGTCGCTCAAGCGTCGGCATGGGGATGGCACCGCCGAAGCTGCTAGCATGGCCGAAACCAATGTCGTCAATCAGGAAGATGACAATGTTTGGCGATTCTTTAGGAGCTTTCACTTCAAAACGTGGCGGGGGTGTGGCATGGCGTGCATCGAGCTGGGTGGCAAGTGGGTATTCAGGCTCGGGAATTGGGAGTATCGATCGATCAATATTTTCTTGAGCCAAGCTGAACACAGACTGAGAGATAAAGATGAAAGCGAAAAATAAAACTGATTTGATAAAAGAAGTGACCATTAATTTTTCCGCCATCTTTGGAAGAGTTCAAATTGCGAGTTGGAATCGAACTGTTGAATTAACCGATTGTTCTACAAAGTGAAAAGAATTGTGAGAGCGACAATGTGAGTGAGATCCAATCAATTTACGGAGGTGTGCTCGTCACTGTCTGGAACGCGTAAAGATGGTGGCCATTGAATCACTGAACATCGTTAACATCCTCTCAACTTTATTGGGCATTAAGTTGCTAGACATGCGCAGATATCACTGTGCTGCCAGATCGACAACGAAAGGAAAAGTTCCAATTAGGTTACACGCTTTTCAAATTAATGATATGTTTTTAGTCATTTTCCAAATCAAAAGTGGACAATAGAAGAACAGAGAATAGTTTTTCGTAGAGATGGCCAATGAAATGATTGGACGGTCCAGCCTTGTAAGCTGAGTCATCATTGTCGTTTGTGATTTCTGGATAACTGAAAATCATCAGTCTGGCAGGGCGTGAATTGTTCATTGCTTGAGTGAGTGCTGATTTTCTACACGCCATTGGCTGACTCGAGGGGTACTTTGCTGTTCTGGAATTCGCGGTTGACAGCATGCCATCTCGGCGGTACAGTTTCCTAGGAAGCTATATAGCAAGGATTTGCCATGAAGACGCCGAGCCGACTTGAAGATCATACCGGATACTGGCTGCGTTACGTTTCAAACCACGTTTCACATGCCTTTGCACAGAAAGTCGAGGCGCGGGGTGTCACCGTTGCCGAGTGGGTCTTGATGCAGGAATTAAGAACACTCGGGTCCGTTAACCCCAGTCAACTGGCAGCCGCCCTCGGCATGACGCGAGGTGCCGTTTCCAAACTTGTTGAAAGACTCTCCCAAAAAAAGCTGGCGATACGATCGTCTTCGGAAGGCGATCGACGCTATCAAACTGTTGAGCTCACAACCGCGGGAAAACGCCTCGTGCCCGTGTTGGCTCGACTTGCAGACCAGAATGATCGTGAATTTTTTGGGCACCTGAAGACCGAAGAGAAAACCAGGCTGGTGAACTTCCTCCAGGACATCGTTCGACAGCATGGTTGGAAAGAGGTGCCCGTTGATTGAATATGGACCCACAAACCTCAAAGGAGACATGATGAACGCACAACAAACAGACGTGATTCAAAAGTGTGCACGCGGCGCATTGACCGGCGAGATGACGTTTCCTGAAATCGTTGGCCGGCTGAGCGAAATTGGCGTCGAACGGTATCATGCAGACTACAGCCGCCAGGAGATCACATATTATCTGGCGGACGGCAAATCTCTCGTCGTCGCAACGCTCCATCCATCTCATGCCACGTCAATGACGTTTTCAGCATCGGCTGTTGAAGCCGCCGTTCGAGAGAGTCAGCGGAACGAACATACGTATCAAGACTTCATACAGAAAACGATGGCTGCAGGCTGTGTCGGCTATTTTGTGCAGATCACAGGACGTCGTGTCATGTATTTTGGCCGCGACGGAGATTTGCATGTGGAGCATTTTCCGTCGGCCCCTGTGAATGCAACCTCAACGTGAATCGGATGCCAATGTTCCGGAACTCGTGATCGCGTCATTGCAGCGACAAACGAGTCCCAGAAGTTATTTTAACGGTTGTTTGTTGCTGCGGGGAGGGAAATCGCCTTTTACAGGTGTCAGAATTGGACCTTTCGAGAATCCATTTGCCCTCGCCGGGCTTCGATCCGATAATGGTATTATGCGCGCGAACGTCCCACATGTTGAGAACCCCGCTCAGGTTGACCCTCCTCAACCCAGGCCTGCCGGTGCGCTGCAACGACGGGTGCAACAGCTTGAGCGCCCCTGGCAGGAAGAGCTTAAGGATTCGTGGCCGGGGATGGCGTTGAGTTTCGTGGCACATCTGCTCTTTCTGAGCATCCTGGCGCTGATTGTTTATCAAGTGCCGAATCCGGAAGTCATGCAGGTCACGGATCTGTTGTGGGGACCGCAAGCCGACGAGGATGCAGAACTTGATTTCCGCAACTTCAAGATTTCGTCGGATTTGAATCCTGAGACCTCAGACGATGCCCTTCCGGCTGAGGAGATGCTCGAGATCACGCAACCTTCCCTGGAGCCCGCGATGCTTCCATCGCTGACGCCCAAGCCGGTAGTCGTGACGCAGAAGCTGTCGACGGGGAGCGTTTTTGCAGGTCGTTCGGTCAGCGAGCAGGCAGCCCGGATGGTCGAAAGCGGGGGGAGCCCGGAGGCCGCCAAGTCAATCCGCTATGCGCTGGAATGGATCGCACGCCAGCAGCAAACCGATGGGCATTGGGAATTTCATCAAGGCTATCCGAATGCTTCTCAAAATGAACGCAGCAATACAGGCGCAACCGGGTTAGCGCTGCTAACATTTTTAGGGGCCGGGAGCACTCACACCTCAGGCCCTTATGAACGTGAAGTCAGAAAAGGAATCGCCTGGCTGATAGAAAACCAGCAGCGTAACGGGAATTTTTATCTCAACGACGGCAGCAGGATTGCACAGGTTTATTCCCATTCGATCGCGCTGATTGCAGTGTGTGAATGCTATGCGATGACGCGAGATGATTCGCTGCGGGCTGCGTGTGAAAATGGTGTGCGGTTTTTGGAGATCGCCCAGGAGAATGGAGATGGGGGATGGCGTTATGATATCTTGCAGCCGGGGATGGAAGGCGATTTGAGTGTGACCGGTTGGGCGCTGATGGCGCTGCAGACAGCGAAGGTGTCAGGGATTGATGTTCCCAAGACGATGTTTCGTCGCGCGATTGGGTTTCTCAATTCTGTCGAAGGGCCCAAGGCGTGGCAGTACCGCTATGTTCCGGGTCGTCAACCAACGTTGGCGATGTCAGCGGAAGGCTTGGTATGTCGAGAGTGGCTGGGGATGGAACGAACAGATCCGGCGCTGAAAAAAGGTGTGGAGCTGTTCCTGAGCAACGTCAATATCCCCAAGTGGGAAGCGGGCAAACGCAATTTATACGCCTGGTATTATATCGCACATGCAACACATAACTATGGCGGAGAGCGCTGGGAGAAATGGTATGGTCATACTCAAAAGCTGCTGATGTCTCATCAGATCACGTACCCGCTGGAAAATTATCCCGGTGATGTGGTGGGGAGCTGGCATCCGCATGTTCCAGCAGGTGACTCATTAGAACATGGCGACCGCTGGGGCCGATTGTATATCACCTGCCTATGTACGCTGATTCTGGAAACACCCTTTCGTCACCTGCCGCTGTATGAAGTCGAGTGACTTTGGGAGCAGTGTCGTCGAGAGCGCCTTTGATCCATCAGATCTGGTAAGAGCTTCCATGACCTTTTGCGGCTTTGGAAAGCCGGTTATGAGCATAGAGTCCATCGAGGATGAGTTCGGCCAGAGAGGCTTTGAGTTCCAGGTTTGCCGTTTTGTCTTGAGGATTGGCTGACTGGCTCGAGCCCGTCAGTTCGAGGGCTTCATCGAGTTGCCTGGGAAAGTTTTTGATTCGCTCAGCGGCCTGCAGAAGTTCCGAGCCAGAGATCTGATCGTCGGTCGCCAGTGCGCCACCGGCTTCAAAAAACTCCACCACGTTTTTATACGTTTTGGTTTGCAACGAGAGATCAAAGACATTCTTGACGGCTTCAGCGACGATCCGCGCAAGGAGGCGATCTTCTTCACCCGTTTCCTCCGAAACAGAAAGTTCGACTTTGCCACGAGACGATGCCTGCATCGCGGTCAGATCAGAAATCCGGACGACAGCCGTATTTTGGCCCAATTTCAAAGCACGACGTTCGGCATTGGAGACGGCGTTTTCCAGATTCGCGACAGACATCCGCACCGAGACGCCACTGGCCTGATTGACATGCGGACTGACGCGGGCCAGACGCGATGTCTCTTCGACGATCTGCTTGATAAACAACGGGACGATAACGTTGACCTCCTGCCCTCGATCGATCCAGGCGTTTTCGTCGGTGATCTGGACTCCCAGTTCGCGCGTTAGTGGGTAGTGGGTCCGGACGACAGAGCCAATGCGATCTTTGAGGGGGGTGACAATGCGTCCGCGGTTGGTGTAGTCTTCGGGGTTGGCTGAAAAAACCAGACACAAATCCAACGGAAGTCGCACGGTAAAACCTCGGATCTGAATATCTCGTTCTTCCAGAACATTGAACAACCCGACCTGAATTTTTGGAGACAGATCCGGCAATTCGTTCATACAGAAAATGCCACGGTGAGAGCGGGGGATGAGCCCGAAGTGCATGACATCTTCATTCGATAAATGTCGTCCTTCGGCATGCTTGATGAGATCAACTTCTCCCACGAGGTCTGCAATCGTGACATCGGGGGTGGCGAGTTTCTCGTAGTAACGGGCGTCGCGCTGGACCCAGGTGATGGGTGTCTGGTCGCCATGGGCAGCGATCTGGTCTTTGGCATATTTGGAGAGCGGAGCGAAGGGATCATCGTTGATTTCCGATCCACTGACGATGGGCAGTGCGTCATCCAACAAGGAGGTGAGCATTCTCAACATGCGAGTTTTACCCTGACCTCTTAAACCCAGAAAGAGCATGTCATGCTGTGAGAGGATCGCATTTTCAATTTGTGGAACTACGGTTTCGTCGTAACCAAGGATGCCGGGGAAGAGTGGTTCGCGGGCACGCAGTTTGCGGACAAGATTCTCACGCATTTCCGTTTTGACGGACCGTGAGCGATACCCCGAAGATTTGAGTTCGCCCAAAGTCGAAGGGCGTTGATCCGAAGAGTTCATCAATTGACTGTTCCCAAAAGTATAGAATCGATAACGCCGACCGGTTTTTGTGTCGAAACCTGTCTTCGGCAATGGTGTTCAATGACAGAGGTGAAGACTGATCAGACAAACATGGGGAGTCTGATCGTGCGCGCAACACTCGTCTGGGATTATAGAGGTGGGACAGGCGAAGGCAAATTTTTGAAGGGAACGCAGGGCGGCTTGTATTGTAATCACAGCCGAACTTGCCCGTCGGGAGTCTGCCTGTCATGATAGATAAACCGAGATGACAACCAGTATTCTGCACGTCATCAGAGGCAGGCAGGCTGTGGTTTATCGACAGATGGCCAGCGACCAACGGGAATTGATGAAAGAAGAGCAGAGATCATGATGGGATCAGAAGCAGAATCGACAGAAGATTCTCCGGGCGAACACGATGCAACGCAAATCGTGCCCAGTAGCCACATCGGCAAAGAGGTCTCGAAAAAATCGACGTTGCCCAACGCCGAAAAGAAAGAAAAAGATCTCACCGGGGAAATGATTGGTGAGTTTCGACTGCTGCGAAAAATTGGCAAAGGAGGTATGGGGAATGTTTATCTGGCTGAGCAGACCTCGCTGAGCCGGTATGTGGCATTGAAACTGGTGCGCGACGATCAGGTTGATGATGCAACAACACTCGAACGTTTCCGCACCGAAGCAATGGCGGCGGCGAGTTTGAATCATCCGAATATCGTGCAGGTCTATCAGATCGGCAAGCATGAAAATACGCATTTCATCGTGCAGGAATATGTGCAGGGTTTGAATATGCGAGAGTGGATGCAGAAAAAAGGGACTCCGACATTCGATGTCGCCATGCATGTCATGCGTCAGATTGCCATCGCGCTGCAAAAAGCAGCAGAAGCAGGAATCGTCCACCGCGACATCAAACCCGAAAACATCATGATCACTCCCAAAGGGATTGTGAAAGTGGCGGATTTTGGTTTGGCGCGTGTGACCTCAGGCAACACGGCCGTCAACCTGACACAGGTCGGAGTGACCATGGGTACCCCGACCTATATGAGTCCCGAGCAGGTCAACGGGCATCAAGCCGATCACCGCAGCGATTTATATTCCTTCGGGGTGACATGCTATCATTTGCTGGCCGGGCATCCTCCGTTTCGTGGAGAGACGGCGCTGTCGGTCGCGATTAAACATGTCAAAGATGAAGCAATTCCTCTGGCATCAAAACGTAAGGATCTGCCCAAAGCCCTCTGTGAGGCGGTCCATCATTTGATGGCCAAAGATCCCTCCCGGCGATTTCAGTCGGCAACGGACTTTCTCAAAGAACTTAAAAAAATCTCCCAGAACCAGCAGTCGGGTCGCAATGATGATCTGACGGTTTCTGATTTCGAAGTGGGGCCACGGTTTTCGATTTCTGATGTCATCGGCAAGCCGAGGTGGCAGTTGGAATCGCTCTCGGGTTTTCTATTGACCTCTCTATTGTTGTTTGGTTTGAGCGCCGGCCTGGGGTGGGTGATGCGGTTAGAGAATGTCCTCGCATCGCCGGTGGTCGACCAGTCGACGGCGGAGATTCCCCGTGCCAAAACAGTCGAAGAGCAGATGGGCTTGGCGCGTTTGCGTCAGGATGATCTGGGCTGGAAAGCGGTCATTGAATTTTGGCCGAGCAAAATCTCCGAGACGTTCGAAGCCAAATCTCAGTTGGCCTTGTATTATCTCAATCACAAGCGGCTCTATGAAGCTGAAGAGATTTTCAACGCGTTTCTGGGAGAGTCTTCCGAAAAGTTGCGGGCCAAAGGGTTCGCAGGGTTGGCCGCATCGGCGTCGATGAAAGGGGATTACGATAAGAGCATCGATATCATCACCCGTCAATCGACAATGCTCAAAGAGAATCTGGATGGCCCCTGGATCCGACTCATGCAGGAAACGGTGTACTTTCTCAACAAACAAAAAGAAGCCAATCTGCGCGACGGTTTGTCGCATCTGTTCGATGAAGAGGTTTTGCCGATGGATCTTGAACCATAAGACCCGACAG
>JBGSVC010000208.1:0-1913 GCA_041753175.1 Planctomycetaceae bacterium | reverse complement strand
ACCTCGGCCGCCACCGAATCCACCTGATCGTTGGCCACGATCTCCGCCACGATAATCGGATGACCCTGTCGCTTCGGAGTAGGTTTCGTTAACCGGGATTTTTTGTTCTGTAAGTTGTTCGATGGCTCTTAGCAAACGTCGTTCGCCGGGATCACAGAATGAAATGGCGACGCCATTGGCCCCGGCACGGCCGGTGCGACCAATCCGGTGAACATAGCTTGAAGCTTCATCGGGAAGGTCGTAATTAAAGACATGGGTCACACCATCGACGTCAATCCCACGAGCAGCCACATCAGTCGCCACCAGAATTTTGGCAGCACTGACGCGGAACATTTGAAGGGCTTTTTCTCGAGCGCCTTGGGTTTTGTTGCCGTGAATGGCTTCAGAGCGCACGTCGGCACGGTTGAGTTGATCGGCAACTTTGTCGGCTCCGTGCTTGGTGCGAGTAAACACGACGGCCCGAGAGATTTGGCCATCTTCCAGAATCTTCAGGAGCTTTTCCATCTTTCGGGCATGACCGACGTGGCAGACAGATCGATGGCACGCTGATTGATCAGGTCACACAATCGACCTGGGGCTGCGACAACAATGTCAACGCCGCGTTGCAGGGCTTTGACCTGACGGTATTGGCTGACTCCCCCAAAAATCGTGACTTGAAAGAGTCGAGTCTGTCGTCCGTAAACTTCGAAACTTTCGGCTAATTGTGTCGCCAGTTCTCTGGTGGGAGAAAGGACGAGAACGCGAGGTAAGCGGCCACGTTTCAGGCTGCCAGTCCCATTTTGCATCAGGTTATGCAGGATTGGCAACGCAAAGGCGGCTGTTTTACCTGTCCCTGTTTGTGCAGAGCCCAAATAATCCCGGCCTTCAATAATCGTCGGGATCGCTGAGGCCTGAATAGGAGTTGGGACTGTATATCCTTCGGCATGAACGGCTTTGAGGACTTGTTCACACAGCTTTAAGTCTGCAAAAGTGATCGCTGTATCACAAGCAGTTTCTGTTGCCTCATCTTGAGTGAAGGCATCTTGGGTAATGGCGTTGTCATCGAAGGTGGGTGTGTCGACAACGTGATCGGAAGCCGGACGCGCGGCAAAGGTGGCGTCGTTATGCATACGGAATCTTTCTGTGAATTTCAATCACTTGAAATTCGAATGAGAATTTGAGCAGACGAGCTGACTGAAACGTGCGAAGCGACGTCAGTCAAAAACAAGCCTGGTCCGTTGTTAAAAAACAGGACCATATGAGCGGAACGCAGCATGCGTTACTGGAAAACCATTGGACCTGCAAGTAATCCAATGGTCGATGGACGACAGAGGATCAGATGGGCGAATAATATCGTCGAATAAATAACTCACAAGGTGGAAATTCAAAAGTCCTTCAGTTTTATCTTAAAAAGCGAAAATCTCCCTGACTCCAAGCCAAAAAGACGCCACCTCATCAATACTTACCAATCTGTTATCAACAACATTCAAACGAGAATCACCATCTGTGTCCGTGAATAGATGGGAAGACGATACGTCAGATTGAGTGCCCACATGTCCTGCAGTTCATCTGGGAAAGGTGTTGCTTATCGATTAAAATAATGGAACTCGCCGGTAGGAACAATTGCTAAAAGGATGACGCATGAAGATTTCACTTGTGGGGTTGGGCCACGTCGGTTGCGCAATCGCCCACAATATTGTGCTCAAAGGGTTGGCCCGTGAACTCGTTTTAGTCTCACGGCGCAAGAACTTTGCTTTGGGCGAAGCATTGGATTTGAATCATTGTGGCATGTTTGAAGATCATCTGATGCAGGTCGTCACAGGCGACTTGCCCGAAACGGCTGGCTCCGACATCATCATTCTCGCTGATTCGTCACAAACCAAGCCGAATGCAGACCAAAAGTTCACACGGTACCAATCTACGGAAACTAACCT
>JBGSVC010000207.1:0-2245 GCA_041753175.1 Planctomycetaceae bacterium | reverse complement strand
GTCAGATCAAGGAGAGGAAGGATCACGGAGATTACAACGGTACAAACAACGATACCCATCAAGATGATGATGGCTGGTTCAAGAAGTTTCATTTTGTCTTTAAGTTTCCGCTGGCCTTCTTCTTCATAGTGTTCGCCGATGGTGAGCAGGATATTGGCCATTTCACCGGTTTTTTCGGCCGTGGAGATCAGTTGATGAATCCCTTCTGGAAGAATTCGAAACTCTCGGATGCTGTAGGAGAGTGGCTTTCCAGTGAGCACGTCGGCTTCAAATTTTGAGAACATTTGACGATAGATGCTATTGCCCGTTGAGTTGGAGCAGATTCTTATGGCCTGGACGATGGGGATGCCGGATTGGATAGTCGTCCCAAGAAGTCGAAAAATACGGCCAGCCATTAAAGGCTGCATAAAATCACGGCAGATGCCTGAAGAGAGGATAAAGCGATCCCACCACAGTCTCGTCCGTTGAGTTTTGAGAATGAGATACACGCTGGCGATACTTCCCAGGATCAAGCAGGCGACGACCATCCAATGAGTACGAATTGCCAAGGAGGAGTTGAGCAGGATTTGTGTGAAGAGAGGTGGTGTTTTTCCACTTTGTTCGAAGACAAGTGAGAATTGGGGGAGTACGAAAAAAATCATGGCGTTGAGAACGCCCAGGGTGACAAGTGAGAGAATGATCGGGTAAGCGAGTGCTGAGCGGATTGAGTTTGTCAGTTGCAGATCTTTGAGCAAGTAATCTCTGAGCCTGAGAACGACTTCGCTCATACGTCCGGAGTATTCGCCGGCACAGATGGTGGCTGCAAAGGTTTCGCCGAAATGTTGCTGGTGTTTCTTGAGAGCAACTGAAAATGACTTACCGTCCTGCAGATCGGCATTGATGCTGGAAAGGATCATTTTGACTTTGGGGTCAGTCGATTCCTCAGCCATGACTCCGATGGCGTTGGAAAGATCCATTCCAGATTTGATCAGAAAGCCGAGTTGAGTTGTCAGAAGGTAGAGACGGTTTTTGCTGAGTTTCGTGGTGCCTTGCAGTTTGAGGAGCGGCGACCCGGATTTCTGCTTTTCGAGAGTGAGGGCAAACATACCGTTTTGTCGGAGCTTATTGCGCGCATCGATGATCGTCTCGGCTTCAATCGTGCCGGATGAAAGAATTCCATCGATTGATCGTGCTTTGTAAGCCAGTAACATGAAAACTATCCGTGGGTATCAGCGATTGAGTTTGGGTATTAATGAGTGACTTTAATTTGCTATTCGAATAAGGCGACTCTGGTGACTTCTTCAAGGGACGTGTTTCCGTCGATGGCTGTTTGCAGGCCTTCCTGGAGGAGAGTCCGTCCTCCCTTGTCTTTGAACCAGTCTCGAAGCTGATCCAAATTAAGGTTTTTGCACATCATGTCTCTGAGTTCGCGATCGACATCGAGAATTTCATAGAGACCAATACGTCCTTTGTAGCCTGTATCGAAGCATTTTCTGCACCCTTCACCTTTGAGAAACTGACGGTGCCTGTCCCCTTGATAATGGAGCAGGTCGAGCTGTTCAGCGCTGGGGTAGTAACTGACTTTGCAGTTAGGGCAGATTTTTCTGACGAGTCTTTGTGCTACGACGCCGATGAGTGCAGAGGCCAGTTTATAAATCGGAATGCCCATGTCGACAAAACGAAAGATGGCGCTGAGAGCATCGTTGGTGTGGAGGGTGCTGAGGACCAGGTGTCCGGTCAGAGCAGCCTGGACGGCGACTTCAGCCGTTTCCAGATCTCGCATTTCACCGATCATGATGACATCGGGATCTTGACGAAGAATTGATCGGAGTGCTTTGGAAAAACTCAATGCGGCTCCACTGTTGGCATGAACCTGATTGATCATGTCAAGCTGATATTCCACCGGATCTTCGACGGTGACGATATTCTGATGGACCGATTTGATCAATTCAATGGCGGAATAAAGGGTCGTGGTTTTCCCGCTGCCTGTCGGACCAGTGACGGGGAGAAGCCCATAGGGCTTTCGCAAAATCCGCTTGAAGATATTGAGTTTTTCATCAGAGAAGCCCAGTCGGTCGAGGTTGAAAGTCACGTTGGCGCGGTCGAGGACGCGCAGCACAATTTTTTCACCCAGGACGGTGGGGAGAGTCGATGTTCGCAGATCGATTTCACGTTTGTCGACGAGGACATGAATGCGTCCATCTTGAGGGAGTCGATACTCGGCGATATCCATTTTCGCCATGACTTTAATTCTGGAGACGATGGA
>JBGSVC010000206.1:0-8433 GCA_041753175.1 Planctomycetaceae bacterium | reverse complement strand
CGATCTAACATTGCCAAATTGTCTCCAGAGGACTACTCTGCGAGAGGAGAATTTTCGATCGATTTGAAGTTTACCCGGGTGAAATACACTGGCAACTTGCGGTTTCAATTTTGAATTTAATTTTAAGATCACTTATTGACCCAAGTATTAATCCCCTCTGTTTATTAAAGATGAGTGAAAAACTCCATCTTCAATTCCCCACATAGATTCCCCATTGAAGCTCAGGACATTTCATGACGACCGCCCAAGACTTGATTATGATTCACGTTGGACACAGCCCCGATCCAGACGATGCCTTCATGTTTCATGCATTGGCCAACGACAAAATCGATACGGGCCCGTTTCGCTACACCCACGAGTTGCAAGATATTGAAACCCTCAATCAGCGAGCCCTCAAAGGCGAGCTGGAATTGACCGCAGTCAGCTTGCACGGCTATGCCTACATGACAGACACCTATGCTCTGTGTGCCTGTGGAGCCAGCGTTGGCGATAACTACGGCCCGATGGTCGTCGCTCGTGAAAACATGTCCATTGAAGACTTGAAAGGGAAAACGATTGCTGTTCCCGGAAAACTGACGACAGCCTTTCTGGCGTTGAAGCTCCTGCTTGGGGATAGTTTCGACTATCAAGTACACCCCTTTGACGAAATCTTGAATCTCGTCGAACAGGGTAAAGTTGACGCAGGCCTGATCATTCACGAAGGCCAGTTAACGTACGGAACTCAAGGTTTGAAACTGATTGTCGATCTGGGAGTCTGGTGGGGAGAAAAAACCGGATTGCCTCTCCCTCTGGGGGGCAATGCGATCCGCAAAGATCTCGGTCGTGACGCCATGGAAACTGTGACCCGACATCTCAAAGAGAGTATTCAATATGGCTTGGATCACCGACGGGAAGCACTCCAGCATGCCCTCAAATATGGGCGAGATCTCGACATAGGCCAGGCCGACAAGTTTGTCGGGATGTATGTCAACGACTGGACGCTCGATTTCGGCCCCCGAGGTCGTCTGGCCGTCGCGACCCTGCTTGAACATGCTCACAAGGCGGGCATCATCCCTAATCCGGTGAACTTGGAATTCATCGGATAGACTTCGCCATCCAGCCAACAATTTGTTCTTTTCTGATATCATCAACTCCACAATCTCCTGACGTTTCGAATCTACCGATTCCCAGGAAGCCGGATTGAAAACGAGACTTATGCAAGAGTCGCTGGCCATCCCGTTGCGTCGTCGCTATTTGGTCAAATTCAATCCCAAGCGTATCCCCCATTCGTTTGCCGATGTGCTGATCATCGGCAGCGGGATTGCTGGTATTCGGGCTGCATTGGAAGTCCCCTCGCATCTGGAAACGGTCATCGTGACCAAAGACGTCATGCAGGTTTCCAATTCCGCCTGGGCTCAAGGCGGGATCGCTGGTGTTTTTGATCCTTCGGATTCTTTCAGTAACCACGCCAAAGATACCATCGCCGCTGGGGCAGGACTGTGTCATGCTGATGTTGTCGAAGCCGTTGTCAAAGATGCTCCCGAACTCATTGAATCGCTCATCAAATACGGAGCCCATTTCGATGAAATCGATGGTCGACTGGCGCTGACCAAAGAAGGAGGGCATAGTCACAGGAGGATTGTTCATGCTCTTGGAGATGCCACCGGACGCGAGATTATGCGTGCGCTTGTCCAACAAATCCGCCAAAAACAGGGAGTGCAGACCTGGGAGCGGACTTTCACCATTGACCTGCTCACGCATGAAGGCCGCTGTGTGGGAGCACTCGTCTGGAATCCCCAACATGGAAAAACCTTTGTCTGGGCCAAACAGACCATTATCGCCACCGGGGGAGCTGGCCAACTTTATCGCGAAACGACAAATCCCGAAATCGCAACCGGCGATGGCCACGCGCTCGCCTTTCGTGCAGGTGCGCAATTGCGTGATATGGAAATGATCCAGTTTCATCCTACCGTTTTGTATATCGCAGGTGGATCTCGACATTTGATTTCTGAAGCCGTCCGTGGTGAGGGCGCCTATCTCCGTGACTCCACCGGCTACCGTTTCATGCAGGACTACCATGAGCAGCTCGAACTGGCTCCGCGCGATATTGTCAGCCGCGCCATCACCGACCAGATGGAAAAAACTCAGCACCCCTGCGTCTATCTGGATCTGCGTCATCTCGACAAAGACCTGATTGGCAAACGTTTTCCAAACATTGGCGATGTCTGCAGCAAATTCGGACTCGATTTGGTTCACGATCAGATTCCCGTCAGACCCGGCGCCCATTACATGATCGGCGGTCTGACTATTGATATGCAGGGACGAACGTCACTTCCCGGCTTGTGGGCTGCTGGAGAAGTCACCTCCAGTGGACTTCATGGGGCCAATCGGCTGGCTTCCAACAGCTTGCTGGAAGGTCTTTTTTATGGTCAGCGTGCCGGTCGTGGGGCAGCAGATGTGGCCATGAACCTGCCCGACTTATTTACCGCCTGGCCGATGAAACTCGATCCTGTAGAGAACTCCACCGAAGAAGAAGAACTCAACATCACCGATTTGAGAAATTCACTCGCCAGTCTGATGTGGCGCCGAGCCGGGATCGTTAGAAATGTTCAGGGGCTCATGCAGGCATCCGGACAGGTCGAATTCTGGGATCGTTACGTTTGTAAACGTGAGTTCAGTCAGGTCTTCGGCTGGGAATTTCAAAACATGCTCCTGCTGGCACGTACCGTTCTCGCCTCCGCCGAAGCCCGTCAGGAAAGCCGCGGAGTGCATTTTCGCAGCGATTTTCCTGAAACCATCGAACAGATGGCAAAGCACGTCTCAATCACCCCCACAGTTGGAAATTGACCTTGGCGAAATTGGTATTTCCTGCCATAGTTCAAGCCGTCATCGAGAAAATTGCTCATAACTGTCTGGTAATTTTATCGATCCTCATCGCGCCTATTGACATCGCCTGTGCAGATCGGTCTTGGCTGCCAGTCGCTCGTTTTCAATCGAGAATCCGTACTTACGGACATCAATATTCAGGTTCTCATGCGGTTGGTTTCCTCATCACATCCTGATGACTTTAATCAGCAGTCGTTAACATTGTATCGACATCCCGGAAGTCAACCTCCTAGTACCCACGCTCTTCCCAGTTCTCACGCCCGGGATGCCGGTTTGGAACGCCTGAGAATTGCTGGAACGCTACTTGTCGTCTGGCTGCATGCCGCCATCGCATTCATCACATTCCCATTGCCAGGTCTGGCTTGGCCTGTCCATCAATCAAGCACTTCCTGGCCGGTGAACGTCTCTTTTTGGTGGGTACAATGCAGCATCATGCCACTTTTTTTTACGCTTTCGGGTGTGGCCGCCTGGTACCTGATTGCCCGTAAATCCGGATGGGCCTTCTTCAGGCATCGCAGCCAGCGACTCCTGGGGCCTATGCTGTTTGCAACTTTGGTGATCCTTCCCTTTGAACTGTATCTGTGGGCCATCGGCTGGGTCGTAACCGGACGTTACCCCCCCACAAAGCTGCGTTCACTCAAATTCTCGGCGCAAGATGCCCATGACCTCTTTGGATTTGCACATCTGTGGTATCTGCTTTATCTGTGGATTCACACAGTGATCCTCTTGGGTATGTATGAACTCACACAGCGAATCGACATTTATTTTCCATCCAACGGTGTCCGTTTTCAGCAAGCTTTCAAGCCTTATTTGTGGGCGATCGCGGGGGGAGCATTCTATCTGGCCACCGTGGGGTGCTGGTCGTCTTCGCCGTTGATGACACTCGGATTTCGTCATGGTTTTTTTCCATATCTCGCTCATGTCGCATACTATGCCCTCTTTTTCGGGCTGGGATTTCACATCGGCAAACGTCCTGAACTCTGCACCCACCTCTCCGGGTGGCGATACCTCACGACAGCCATCAGTTTGATCTTATTCACCACTGCCTATCCACAGATTCAAGCCTCTGTGGCGAGCGGCTTGCAGAATCAGCACGCCGTCGTCACATGTGCGTGGTTAATTCCGCTCATTGCAATCATGACGACACTCTCAGCATTGCTTTGGGCCAGTCGCTGGCAACACCCCCTGAGCGCACTGGAACGCTTTACCGCTGGAAGTTGCTTTTGGCTATACCTGGCGCACCATCCTGTTGTCGGACTTGTGCATCTGTCGTTCTGGCAACTGGACCAAACAGGCCTCGTCATGCCTACGTTCGTCAAGGCCGTGTTAACATTTGGTTTGGCGGGCATGTTTTGTCTGGTCAGCTATGAATGGTGTGTCCGGACGACGTGGATCGGTCGATTGCTCAATGGAAAAACGCTGCCCGGTTGGTGGGAAGACGATTCTTATTCCAACGCGATCACGAATTCATCACCCGCACCCGCTTCACGCCGGGCCGCCTGATGAATATCCTGACGCAATTCTGCCGTTTGAACCAAGATCACTATTCAGACGCCTCATCGCTTCCGGAACTTCTCCCATAATCAACGGAGCCAGATAGCGACTGACAAATAAGCGATTCGTGCATCCAAAGTGTCCTGAGAGGTTCCAGCTTCTGAACATTTCCAGCCGAAAAGGATATTCACGCAGTTTTTGACGCACCACCGGATCGGCACTTTGCACCATGCGTCTTGAAAATCCCCCCACACCGGCAGAGACTCCGAATCGTCGGTCGATCGTCCCGAAAACACTTGTGCCCAGCGCCAGAAAAAACAAATCGTTGTAGCTGAAAAAATGATGAAGCAAGCCTTTTATTTTGCGACAGGCCAGTGACAAATCGTAGTGATGTGAAATCGCCGGGGCAAGAAGCACTGCATGGTCAATCTGGCAATCATCGGGCAGTGCTTCCAATGTCAATAAGAGCATGCCGCCGCCGCCTGAATGCCCGATTAAACAAACAGGCCTGTCTGGGAATTGAGATTTGTATTCTACAATCCGTTGTGCGATTTGCAGCGATTGTCGTTGATTCCTTTGAAATCGGATCAAATTCACAGGGCCCACGCGTTGTCCCTCGGTCCAGTCAAACATCTGAATGGCATAGGGAACCCGGGCATCCAATAATCCCATGGCAACACTGCGATTGAGCACCCCTTTGCCTTCAATCCCCGGCAGGATGAGCACTAAACCAGCTTCAAGACGAGATTGGTCCAGTTGATCATAGCCTTGGACAAACAGCGAACCGAACGGAACTTTCCACAGCGCTGCAACCGAACTGGGCCCTTTGAGAGCAGATGGAATATCCAACACCGTTCCCCTTGATTGTGTTTAACAAAGAGCATCGCCTTTTTGACTTTCTCCTCGTCCGTACAATTGTATCTTAGCAACTCCATCCACCAAACTCGAATTCTTACTGTTCGAAGTGACGGCTGTACGGTAATCTTTTAGAAATCCGTCCCGGTATTGCTTCTGGGCACTCTGTGAATGATACCGCCAGAGCATGTCCCCTGTGACGACAAGAAGCGCCAAAACTCTCACTCCTGTCGACCGATGTCTTAGATAGATCACCACGTCATGGCGAAAGATCGAGTTGGGGAATACGAACTTCTGGAAGCATTGGGTACGGGCACAGTCGGTACGGTCTACCGCGCCAAAAACACAAAAACAGGCGACTTGGTCGCTCTAAAAATACTCCTGCCAGCAGTCACTTCCAGTCCCGAAATAGCCGCACGGTTTGAACGAGAAATCCAGGTTCTCGAAAAACTCTCGCATCCCAATATTGTTCAATATTACGGAAACGGTCGAGATGATGGACGACTCTTCTACACCATGGAAATCGTCGACGGCGGTTCCCTCAAAGAAGTCCTCACGGAACACGGACGACTCCCCTGGCAGGATGTCGTAGAAATCGGCTGGCAGATCTGCTCCGCCTTACAGCACGCCCATAATCAAGGCATCGTCCATCGTGATCTCAAGCCAGCGAATCTCTTTTTCACCAAAGACAATCGTCTCAAACTCGGCGACTTCGGTCTGGCGTTGGATATGACTGCCTCTGCAGAACTGACAGCCACCGGTCTGACCGTGGGAACGTATCTCTATATGGCCCCGGAACAAATTCGGGGCGAACGTACGATTTCCAATCGAACAGATCTGTATGCCCTCGGCTGCCTGCTGTTTCGTATGTTAACCGGACGCCCTCCATTTGAAGGGAACAATTTTGCACAGATTTTCGAGCATCATTTGCATTCCAGTCCTCCTTCGATCCGGGTCTTCACGCCCGAATGCCCTCGGGAACTCGAACAGATCGTTCTGCAAATGCTCTCCAAAGATCAGGAACAACGCCCCCTCAATGCCCGCGAAGTCCAGGGACGGATCGCAGAAGTATTGATGAAATGGGACGAGGAAATGGCTGACAAATCTTTGGCCAATAAATCCAAGACCTGGGCCATCGAAACAGGCAAACCAATTCTCAGCCGCATTCATACCGAACAGAAAAAAACGGACGACTCGAAAGTCTCCTGGTTCACCCTGGGAGTCATTTTGGGAGTTCTGGTCTTGTTTTTGTATTTACTCAGTCAGGCCAACCCGCCATCATAAAAGATCCCGCCAGTTGACGAGGGAAGCGTTAACCAAGATGTGAGCCGCTAAAAAAGACATCCCGAGCGATGATCAAAAACTGTATGGGCAGTCAATGTGTTACTTCGTTTTCAGCCCGTCGATTTTCGTCAGACTGTTGGTTCTAAATTTTCAAAGTGCTCAGTCATGCGTTCGTTCCTGCAACCAATCGTCAATAACCGTCAGCCTCTGCTATTTTTTGCTGGGCTGATTTTGATTTCCTATGGTTGTTTCTCTGCATTGCCTCTGGAATCGCTGGGCAGTTTTCTAGTGACGATCGGAATCAGTTGTCTACTGACCACAGCCATCTGGCAGGTGAATCGAAACCGTCTGCAAAACACGCTGGCCATTCCCATTCTCGAAAACGCCACTTCGAAAGAAGAACTCGACGCCTACAAAAATGTCATGCTCGAAGAACTCAAAGAGCAAGCCGAACGTGTCGATCGACGCCATCGAAAACTGACCAACGACTGGATCACCTTTTATGAATGGCAGGAATTCCCTGAGCCGATCGATCTGGAAGATCCCCAGGTGGCCCGTACAGGTCACATCACTCAAAAACAGGACGACCAGGTCAAGAAAATTCTCGAAGCCGAGTCGAAGCGCCTCTTCGAAGGCATTCTGACCAATCGCTTTGCCAGCTCAGGTCGTTTCAATTCCCAACTGATGCGTGATGAACTTTATGATCTGGCTCATCGGATTGCGCTCGTATATCGTCCGGATGCAAAAACCCCACTCTTGGACACTTCCTTTGAACAACTCTCACGCGCACTCAGCCGGGCAAGTCTCCATTTGTTGCTGGTTTTCGATCAATTGCCAATTGATATCAAAACCTATTCGATCGCCAACATCTATGACTACATCCGCCGGGGTGTGCAATATTATGGTGCTTACCAGCGGGCTGCTCCTCTGCTCAGTTATCTTTCACGAGGTTTAACTGTCGGCAGGATGGTCACGAGCACAAACCCCGTCACCCTGAGTCTGTGGTGGGGAGCTTCTGAACTCGGTCGAATTGGCGCAACGCATGTCGTCAAACAATATGCCAACCAACAGGCGCTTGTCATCCTGCATGAAGTTGTCAGAGTCATCGGCTATGAAGTCGCCACCATCTACGGCGGTGACTTCCGGCGCTATGATCCCAACTACTGCTACGCCGTCGAACTGGCCAATCTCATGTCCTGTTTCCCGTTGTCACGTGATGGACTCAAACACGCGATGGAACAGATCGGTCGCCTCCCCCTGCGCAACGAATACGATAGAATCTACATCTATCGCTGCCTGGCCTCTCACAAAGCACCCCACAAAGGCATCTCCAGTCCACAGTTGCTGGCACCTTCCGAAAAAGATCGCATTGCCAGGATGCTCGAAGAAGCGCTGCAGAAAGTGATTCACGGCGTAACACCCGAACGCATCGAACAATGGCGAAAGGATTTCGAAAGTCGATTTCAAATTAAAGCCCGACTCTCAGGACTACATGCTCCTGAAAGCCGATTTCAAAAAGAAGTCGACGCTGGTCGCTCCCTGATGGAATTTGTCATGACCATCCATCCCGTTGATCGTGAAGAATTACTTCCCCTGATGGAAAAATCTGCCATCTGGCATAAACTTCAACCAGCACAACAAGCCCAGTTATTGTCGAACCTGCGCAAACGTGACCACATTGATTTTGTTCCTCCCGATCTCGATCCAGGTGATTTATTGCTCCCGATTTTTCTTAGGGATTTGGCCGTCCTTTGTGTGCAAGCCTTGCCTTATTCCCGTGAGATCGAATTCACGGTCGTTGAAATTGGAACCTATTTTCGCAGACCACCTGAAGAAATGCTCAAATATCTGGGCGAAGCCTGTCAGGAAGTGCTACTACAAACGCAACTTCCCACTGCTCCCCATCGCAAGCCCTCTCCTCAGGCGGCACGGGCC
>JBGSVC010000205.1:0-5570 GCA_041753175.1 Planctomycetaceae bacterium | reverse complement strand
TCGGGTCTTGCTGTTGGCTGAAGGGACCGTCTTAACTTCCAGCCTGATCGAAACGATGAAACGCCGGGGTGTTTCATCGGTCATGGTCGCTGCGGAATTTGCCAGTCGCGTTTCCAATCTCGCGGGAGTGCCAGATTTTATTCCCATGCGACCGGTCAACAAGCCTAGGGCTGTTGACAAAAAACGTTCGCTGGCTGGGCGAGGAAATGGAAATGTCCCGTTTCTGTTCCAGGAAAAAAAGCTACGAGAAAATGGCTTAGCAACACTCAACGAGCGATCTGTCTGGCATTCCTTTTTGGAACCCTCCTCCTGCGTTCATGAGAATTCCAAGATACAAGAAAGCCTGGACTTTCGACGTAGTACGGGCAAAGTGGTTTCTGAAATCTTCGAACAAGCCCAGGATGGTGATGTCTCTTCCTATGAATCAGCGATTGATGTCTGTGGACAGGCGGTTACTCAGATGGGACGAGATCTGGATGCCTTTGTGACATCCGGTGCTTCACAGGAAGGCTATCTTCCGCAAAGACAAAGTTCGAAGACATCGATGTTATCGATGGCTGTCGGAAGCGTCCATGGGTTGTCCAAAGATGAATTAATTGAACTTGGTGTCGGCGCCATGCTGCATGAAGTTGGGATCATGCATGTCAATCGCGGTGATACGTCGCTTGAAAATATTCTTGACGAGATCGATCCGCTGGAGTTAAGCAAGCATTCGTCTTACGCGGCAGACCTGATTGCAGAAGCCAAGAACATGCCGCGGACTTCTCAGATGGTCGCCTACCAGATGCATGAGCGATGCGATGGAACAGGTTACCCGCGTCGTCGCCATGATAATCAGATCCATCTACTTTCCAAGATCGCAGGGATTTGTGATCACTACACACAATTGACGTCTCCTCGACCAAAGTATCAGGCACTTTCGCCATATCATGCCATGGAGCAGATTCTCCATGAGGCGCGCAATCACAAGTTCGATCAAAACATTGCCCGAAGCTTTTTGTATACGCTCTCGTTGTTTCCTGTCGGTTCGTATGTCGAACTCAGTGATGCCCGGATCGCGAGAGTCTCCCGAACCAATCTGGATCACTATACCAAGCCGATTGTCGAAATCCTGACACCAGAAACCGTATTTGAGCCTCGAGAGACGGTGAATCTGGCGCATGAAAAAGGCGTATCGATTCGCAGACCGCTGATGGATATTCTCATTAATGACGATCAACTTGTCGGTGTGTAAGTCGCGTCAGTGAGCATCTCCCATAAAATTGTATCCTTAATCTGGAATCCTTCCCCGGGTCAAAGAGATGGTCAAGACACCTTTTCAACTCATGTCGAAATGTCTCTGGTCATGCAGGAACAGCGTGTTCAGGAAACGCCAAGATCAGTTGCAGATCCATGACATTGGTCCCCGACGGACCAGTGAGAATCAGACTGTCAATTTTGCGGAGTGCTTCGTAAGCGTTGCAGGACTCAAGTGCTTCAGCAAGATTCAGATTTAGACGCGAGGAGTTCTCCAGAGCCAACTTGTCAGCGATGCCCCCCGCAGCATTCGTGGGACCGTCTTCCCCGTCTGTTCCGATTGAAAAAATCGCGATCTCATCGAGTCGATCAGGGTGTCCTGCCAGTAGGGCAGCAAGTGCGATTTGTTGATTTCTGCCTCCCAGATGAGGTCGTCCGTCTTGCGGGACAATAACGGTCGTCTCTCCTCCGGTGATGAAGGCAAACGGCATCTGTTCACGTGTTGCCGCCAGTTTTAGTTCTTGAGCAGCATGCTGGAGATGATAGCCTGCCTGTTCGGCTGGACCAGTCAATAACCGATGAGAGTCAATCACGCGAAAGCCAAGCTTTCCAGCAAAATCCGCGCTTGCGTTAATCGCCGAATGGATGTTTCCAATGATGTGATAAGAATGGGAGGGGCTGATTGTTGTGTCATCGCTGCTGTGATAAGAATCAGCCTGTTGTTTGAGGTAATGGATGATCTTTGAGAAATCTCCATGCTCATGGACCTGGTATTTTTGCAGAATGTCCAAGGCATCTATGGAAGATGTTTTCGAGGGGATCGTTGGTCCTGAGCCGATGATTTCGGGAGGATCACCGATGACATCGCTGATGACTAAGGTCACGAATGCTTTTGCGTGGCAGTTGTTCAGCAGTCCGCCTCCTTTGATGTTTGACAGGTGACGACGAACTGTGTTCAACTCATTGATCGAGGCTCCACTGCCAGACAGCAGGCGGATGAGGGCGACTTTTGCCTCCAGACCAATTTGTGAAGGTGGTGCCGTCAACAAGGCGCTGGCCCCTCCAGAAAGAAGACAGACAATCAGATCACGTTCGGTGGCCTGGCTGGTCAGTTCAAGGATCCGCTGGGTATTTTCGATGGCGCGCGTTGTCGGTTCATTGACCCCTGCAGGACGAGATTGATTGGCAACGATGTGCGATAATTCAGGATGTGGACCATCGGGAATATTAACGCTGCCTGAAAGAATCGATTCAAACACCGATCCCTCAAGAGCCTTCTCGAATCCCAAGGCCATCGCAGCGGCGGCCTTCCCTGCTCCAACGACAATAAGTCGATCCAGTTGACTTTTGTGAAATGTCTGTCCAAGAACACAGAGATACTCATCGACGACATTGACGGAGTGTGTCACAAGGTGGACGGGATCAACCGCCTGAATTCCAGCGGACAGGATGTCCAGGCCGCATTGACGAATCGTGTGTGGTGTTGCCATCACGCTAAGATATGGTGACTGGGAACGGTTGTGAAGCGGATGCGTGAAAAAAGGCTTTCGATCGTCTTGAGCGGAAGAATTCACGCTCCTGGACGAATTTCCCAGTAAGCAGAAATGACGTCATAAAGATCAGCAGAAATCTCGATTTCGTCATCTTCAAAGTCATTGAGCCAAGTGCGACGAAATCGCGAAGCATCGGCAATGATGCGCATCATGTCTGCCAGCTTCACCGTCATTTTGGGTTCGGAGTTCGCTGCGAATTCTTCTTCACCGGTGTAGATTCGGAGTCGGTGTCGCATATCGAAGACCTTTCCGTCATTGGAAGCCGGGATCTGATGAGAATCATTCTCGCAGTTTGAGGCGCAGCGAAGCGCACTGCTGCCTTGAATATCGTCAAAATCGTAATGGTCCATTGAGCTTTATTCTTGAAATGAGGATTACGAGTCTGAAATCGGTGGGAATTGATGGGATACGATTTGTCTTTCAACGTTCCTGTTGATAGATCATCACGAGCATGTCTTCTACCGTTTTAAACTTCTGCCCTGAGCCGATGGCCTGATCGATTTTCTGTCTGGCCTCAGTCGGGGAGTGTCCCAGGCTGACGAGTGCTTCAAAAGTTTCCGACACAAGATCGCGTTTCACAGAGGCGGAGTGAGGCTGGTCTTTAGAGACCAGGAGAGCGAACTTCGTCATCTTTCGCCTGAGTTTGGCGACAATTCTTTCAGCAGCCGCCGGACCTATGCCTGGAAGTGTGCTCAGCTCTTTGACATTCTGCTCTTCAATGGCAATGGCGATATCGCGAACAGGCCTGACGAGCGCCTTGAGCGCTGTCTTGACGCCGACGCCGTCGACGCTACACATGACATCGAAGAATTCTCGTTCCAATGGCGAAAGGAAGCCGATCAGCCTGGGGACAAGTCTCCCTTTTTGAGGGTTGCCATCGATGTAATGCATCAAATGGAGAGTGACTGGCTGTCCGATCAAGTCTTGTAGATGACGCGTCGCGAACTGGGGGACGGAGACGGTGTAGTCAAAGTGTCCCGCTTCAACAATGACTTCGGTATCGTCAAGAGCGAGCAGTTTGCCACGAAGTCGATGAAACATAAAAGGCTTTCAGGTTGTCGAATCCAAGAAATTCGACACATGCGAGGAAGATCAATTCAGGAGATGAGAAGTGATTGCTGGGCGTGATAAAAGTGGCAGATCGCGATAGCAAAAGCATCCGAGAGATCGTGTGGTTCGAGCGGTTGCTTGAAACCGAGTTCTTGTCGGACGGCTGCTTCGATCTGGTCTTTCGGGGCGCGACCGCTCCCGGTTAAAGTCCGCTTGATTTGCGTGGGCGTATAGTGCGTCACTTTTAAACCGTGATGCCTGGCGACATAAAGGATGGTCCCGCGGGCATGCGCCATCAGGAGGGCCGATTTTGGATTCTTGGGTAACGAGAAAACCTGTTCAATCGCCAGAGTTTCAATGGGATGTTGAGTTAAGATATCAGTCAGACCCTGCCCGATTTCCAGAATCCGGTCTGCCAACGAGGTCTCCGGTTTGGTCCGGATGATCCCTCCTTCAATGCACTTGGGCTTGGGGCCACCCATGCGGAGGATCGCATAGCCTGCACGTCGGAGCCCTGGGTCAATACCGATGATATTCATGTCACTTCGATCTTTGTGATTCAAGGGAACGATCCGTTGCCATTCAACATCACACTCTCGTGCTCGAGCATACCTGATCGAGTTGTGATGCGGGAGATGAAAATCGATGTTGTCGGGCAACATGCAAAAAGGTCAAACAAATTCTTGATGGCTCCAGCCTCGTCAGAAATTGTCAGCAAGAAACCTGTCAGTCTGTTGATTTTCTCAAGTGGCTGTTTGATACCATGGATGGAATCATCAAAGACACCCCGGAATAGTGGTTGTTGGATTGTTGAAAATGACATCTTCGATTTCCAACATGCTGCTAGTCAATCAGCACTGTCGCGGAGGCGTCAATTACCTCTTGGCGTCCGACAGCTCCTCGCGATTCTCCTGTTTTGGCTTTCAGATTGATTTGTGAGCGTTCGATGCCCAACAGTTCTGAAAGTCGATCAATGATCAACGGCTTCCACGGTAGCAGCTTGGGTTGCTGGGCAAAGAGAGTGCAATCCAGATTCACAATTTTCAACTGTCGTTGACTTAACAGGACGCAGACACGGCGGAGCAATTCAGCGGAATCGCCGTCTTTATATTGCGGGTCGGTATCGGGAAAGTGTTCGCCGATGTCTCCCAGCCCCATGGCTCCCAGTAAGGCATCTGTAATGGCATGTAATAAGACATCTGCATCGGAGTGACCGAGCAAACCCAGATGGTAGTCGATGACGACACCACCCAGAATCAGTTTTCGATTGGGGACAAGTTGATGACGGTCGTAACCCTGGCCGATGCGCATACGTAAATCTCAAGGCATAAGGTCAATTTTGAGTGTGATTGATTCATGATTTTACTGACTCAACACGGGGAAGTGAACTCTCGTGATCGCGACATAAAAAAAGCCAGGAGAGTCACACCTGGCTGGTACGCGATATTTGTGAAGAGGAACCATCAAAACTTATATTCAGGGTTTCGTGGGTCAAAATGAAAATCAGTCAGGCCGATATTGGTTTGAATGTTGGTGAAGGTATATTCTTCGATCAAGACAGGCTGCTGGCCTTGCGCCGGAGGAAATCCCCATTGCTCGAGCCGGATCGGATAGTGAGTTTTCTTGTCGAAATAAAGTCGTGTGATGTGGAAACGAAACTGACGACGCGGCGTCGGGTGTGTGGCCTGGATGACTTCGCATGGCAGTTGTTGCGCTCCTTCGCCGAGCATG
>JBGSVC010000204.1:0-12244 GCA_041753175.1 Planctomycetaceae bacterium | reverse complement strand
TGATCCCCAAAAAGCACTCTTGACGCTGATCAGCCAGAAGCGTGACTCTCTGGCGACATAGGTCACCAAAAAATCGGCACCACAGCCCTTCGACTCTCACTTGTTTTGCAGCCTGGCAGGAGTTCTCAGGACGACAACCCTTCATAGGAACCGAACGCGGCGATTAGCGCTGTGACGTGTTCTCTACAATGTTGGTTACTCCAATTTCCCGAATCTTTTCCCAGGCAAGTCATGCGTGTTTCAGGAGGAAACCTCAGCGATGATTCATGGTAAGAAAGTCATTGTTGTTTTGCCGGCATACTACGCTGCCAAGACGCTGCGTCAAACATTCGAAGCCATTCCCAAAGAAGTCGTTGATGAGGTCCTCCTCGTCGACGATGCCAGTCAGGACGAGACGATCTCCATTGCCCAAGAACTGGGCATCGTCGCCTTTCGACATAAGGTCAACCTGGGATACGGTGCCAACCAGAAAACCTGTTATCGCGAAGCCCTCAAACGCGGTGCTGATGTCGTGATTATGGTCCATCCCGACTATCAATACGACCCCCGCCTAGTCCCCAGCATGGCCCACATGATCGCTTCCGATTTATACGACGCCGTCATTGCGTCCAGAATTCTCGGAGGAACGGCACTGGCAGGGGGGATGCCCCTCTATAAATATGTCGCCAATCGATTTCTGACAGCGACTCAAAATCTCCTCATCGGCGCCAAACTGTCTGAATACCACACTGGCTATCGAGCGTTCTCCAAAGAAATTCTCGAAACCCTCCCCCTCCTGAATAACTCTGACGATTTTGTTTTCGACAACGAAATGCTGACCCAAACCCTCGCCTACGGCTTTCGAGTGGGCGAAGTCAGTTGCCCCACAAAATATTTCCCCGAAGCCAGTTCCATCAATTTCAAACGCTCCGTCAAATATGGCCTGGGTGTGTTGATCACCAGCCTCAAATGCAGGCTTTGGAAATGGGGACTCTATCAACCCTATATTTTCAAAAAATCTCCGACGACGCAGCTTATGGGGAGTTATTATCAGGATGAGTCGCGCTCTTTAGAAATGACAATTCCCAACACAGACAGCCCACCAACCCCACAAAACAGTCACCTCGAATCCAATCGCTGATTGATTTCCATCGGTGCACCCTTCATCATCGTGAGGATCAGTAGACAATTTGAGTCCGACCTCGAAGACTGTTACGATAACAGTCTAACAGCGGCCCATTGATGTATTCAAAAGGCTGCTCAATTCCAGGGATGGAATCGACTAAAAAAACGCCCAGTTTCAGGCGTTTTTGGAGTGTTGAACACAGACACGAAGTCGATTTTCAACCGGCTGATATTCGCTCACCTGATCGATCTTCCTCTACGGACAATCCTGGACCATGCAGCGGCAACATTCGCAGACTGCGTTCTCAACGTCTCCTTTTCGACAGTCACCTCCACCTCAAGAATCTCTCTTGGGGGAATTGGTCGACTCGGATCTTGATGATCTTGAGATCGTCGAGGATCATCCAGACATGCTGTCTGATCCTGCCGATGTCCAGAAGTATCAGGCTCACCTCGAAGAATTTGAGTGGCTCAAGCAGGTCTATAAAGGAGCTCGTAGCAATGGATGGTGGTCGAATGTCTTCGTCATTTCACTTCTAATAAGTGGTCTGGCGTTTTTTATGCTTGTCGGTCGACAACCCCATCCTCTGATCGCCATCGCCATCCCCATCAGCCTACTGGCTGTCTACCACAGCTATGAATACTTTCTGGCCATCGAGCCTCCAGGGACCACCGAATACAGCCATTCCTGGTGGCAACCAGTCACACGCACCGCGCTCTATTTCCCTTTATACTTGTTGATCTTTGGTGCCATTTTTATGTCCTTGATGGGGCCTCAAAAAATCGCCCAAATCTTTCCCTTCGTCTACCGACTCAATGGCCTCATTTATTCCATGGGCCTTTATTACCGCATGAAAACTCTCGCCGACTATCTGGGAAACGAACGCCTGACCCGTCATATCTCCCGACTGAACGCTCCCTTCTGGCTGCTGATCGCATTGCTGGCCCTGAGACTGGTCATCGAAAACGGCATGCTCCCCTTGTTTCGTCGTCCCGTGATCTGGGGAGCCTACGCGACCATTGCCTCAGTCACTGCAATCATTATTTATATCAACTATTATCTCATTATGAAAAAGTTCGAATTCAATCTCAAAGTCAAACTTCTGGCCAACGCCTCGCGCTATCAAAAAGAACTCGAGCCAATCAACCGACAGAGCCATTCCCCGGAAGTCACGTGATCCGTTCTCCTTCAAATTTCCATAATTTCGATGCGCCAGTCGAATTATCTGACACATCAAAGGCCGCCGATCGTTGTTAATGTCTGTCACATGTTCACAAGCTTGACACACATTTTTCAAAAAAGGGTCTCCCATGCCGCACATGCTCACTCTCGCGCTCGCTGTTCTCGCCTTAAGCTACGTTCCATCCCCATCAACCACCCAGGCAGGCGAGGTGACGTTGAAAACCAACATGATGACAGCCGGCACCTGCCTCACCGAACAAGATTTCTCGACTCTCCCTTCCCAGTCCTGGTCAATGCTCAAAGGAGATTATCAGCCAGCAGGGAATTCCGTCGCCATCAGACAAGTAGCCGCAGATAATCACGCCGCCGTCATGCGCTTCCCGGTCGAGCAGGCCGATTTCATCGCACAGTTTGATTTCAAATTCGATGGAGCCAAAACTATCGGACTGAGTATCAATGATCCCAAAGGACATTGCTGCCGCGTTGTCATCAATCCCGCCGGGGTTCAGGTACGCAAAGATTCACACGACCACGGCAAAGCTGATCCTGGCAAACTTCTTGATCAATCAACGACCCCGATTCCTCCTGGCCAATGGCAGACCCTCACCGTAGAACTCAGTGGCTCCGAACTCGTCGCTTCCATCGATGGGACCATCGTTGCCCTGGGAGAACACGATTCCTTCCAGGTTGAAAAATCAAATATTGGAATCGTCGTCTCCGGAGAGTCAGCCAGCATTCGAAATTTTGCCCTCTTCAACGGCAACAAGAACTCCAACTGGCACACACAAAAAGCAGACTTCCGTCAGGCTCATCCCGTCAACGATTCCCCCACACCCGCCAAAAAGCCCGTCAAAAAGAAAACATAATCAACCAGCGATTTGACGTATGACCCCAAATCCGACATCATCCTCAGTCACAATCTCCCGAGCGTGTGCTGAGGTTTTTTTATGCACACTGCGCAGAATCACAGCGGTTACCGGCGGTGCGCAAAGCGTACTAATCCGTCTCGACGACTCTCTCACCTCGAAAGCCTGCTCATGCATCTGGGACTTTACAGACATTACAAAGGCCAACTCTACACTGTCATCGGAGTCGCCCGTCACTCCGAAACCCAAGAAGAACTGGTTGTCTATCGCCAGGAATATGGTGACTGTGCCCTCTGGGTCAGGCCTCGTCACATGTTTGAAGAAGTAGTCACGGTCGAAGGAAAGACAATGCCCCGCTTTGCTCCTCTTCAAGACCAACCTCACATGATTTAACAGCCCATTGATTTTCTACATGGGCTGCATGATTCTATGGATGGTTCAAAGCTGACACGAACTCGGTTGTCTACTGACTGTTATCTACACCACATCGTAAAGATGATCGCCAGGCAACGCGATCTGGCTGGCAAATTTCTTGCGATAATCTCGCGGCGTCAATCCACGTAATTCTCGAAAACGACGGTTGAAGTTGGAAACATTATTGAAACCAGCTTCCAGACAAATATTGATAACGCTTTCATCGGAGTCCAGTAGCAACCGACACGCCAGACCGATGCGGAGTTCATTGATATACTGCGTCACCGTTCGTCCCGTCGACCGCTTGAAAAAACGACTAAACGCCGATGGATTCATCTGTGCACGCTCCGCCAATGTCAGATGATCAAGCTCAGGATCACGCAGATTCTGATTGATATACTGACAGATATTTTGCACGCGAGATTCCGTCCGTTCGTCAAATCGTGGCGAAAATCCTTCACTGGCCAGCACACTTGTCCCCTCCGCTTCAGACATATCTCGCAGCAGCGTCAACAAGCTGATGATGCGCGTCGGGCCATCCAGATGCACCATCTGTGTCATCATTGCCCCCAGACGCTCCGCTTCTTCAGGAGGAAACCACAGCCCCAGCCCAGACCGTCGCAGCATCGCAGCGATACTGGCAAACTCGGGCACTTCAAAGATCTGCTCTCCTAGAAAATCCTCCTGAAATTGAATCACAATCGCCGGGTGTCGATCAAAACGTCGTCCCAGATATTGGTCGGATTGCCATGTGTGAGGAAGATTCGACCCGATGAATACTAGATCATGATTCCCATACGGGCTGACATTATCTCCCACGATCCGCGTCCCCGTCCCCTTCTCGACATAGCAGATTTCAAGCTCAGGATGACGATGCCATTTCGCAGGCGTGCGAATCTGTGTGCGGTCAAAACATCGAAACGATGTCCCTTCCGGACGAATCAGCTTTTCAAAAACAGGTTTCACCGGCAAGCCCTTGTGTTTAGATATTCTATTGCATAATCAATGCTTTTAAATAATTCTAGGTGTCATGAAAATACAAAACAAGTGATTGTTCGGACGCAGTCCGACGTTCACGAGACATCCACTGAACATAAAGCTAACTAAATCCCAGACGAAAAGCATCTCTGGAGACGGGCATCACCCTTCTCGTCTGGGCCACCTGAGGAACGAAGATCGCTGGAATAGTATTCAGTTGATGACTCTGGTCCCGAACTCTTCAATTCTCACGCATTACCTGCATAGTTATTTGAAAACACGATCACAGCGTCGGCGACCAATTCGTCCATCCACATTTCCAACGACGATCTTGGGGAGAATGCTCAATAACACCTCCTTTCATGTGTTGCCGGAGTGATCCAAGCCGACTCAAAGTCGCTTTTCGACGAGAGCCAAGCAGAAAGGCGCTTTACTAAGTAGAGCATGCATCACTAAACTCGGATGATTGTCGTCTTCATACACGATCAACTAACCCCAGAAACGCATACTCATGTCGAATGTTTCTAAAACCGCGACCGTTTCCCAATGGCGTGGCTTTGGCCGGGATTTGCTCACGAGCGTGGGCATGTTTGCCGCAGAGGCAGAACTGACCATCGATCGTCTGGTCGATGCCGAATTCTGGAAACTCGGTTCCCGTGGTTTTTCAGACATTGCCGATTGTGTCGAATCAGGACTCAACGGAGATATGGATGTCCGGGCGCAGATCGAGTGGGTTCACGAAACCTCTGCGATCGTCATGATCAACGCCCACCAGTCCTCCGGTCGATTGGCGGCAACACGCGCTGTCGAAAAGATCATCGACAAAATCCCTCAGTCAGGTTTAGTCGCCGTCGGTATCAAAAACAGTCAACGCTTCGGCAGCCCCGCTCTCTATGCCGCTATGCTTGCATCCAAAGGCTATATCGCCGCCTGCCTGACCAACAACGGACAACCCGCCCTGGCCACGTTTGCTCACACCCAAATTCCATTCTTCGGGACAAATCTCGCCTCCTGGGCTTATCCACTCTCCGACGAACAAATTCTCATCACCACCACAGGAACACTCTCCTCAGGCGAGTCGTCTTCCGATTTTCAGTCTCTGCCCACAGAGAATCTCGGCGTCAGTATGAGTATGCTCACGACCGCCATGCTCGCTGGTCCTCTCGTGTCCGGGAAGTTCAGCATTCACAAAACCCGTGGCGTCTCCATCGAACAGACTCAACATTTCCTCATCGCCTTTGATCCCGAACAGTTCGGCGGAAAATCCAGGTATCAAAAGGAACTGCAAGCGGCATGGCAGAAACTGGTCGCTGACTCTTCCTTCCCCTCAGAGCGTTTTTTAAGGTCCATCATGCCACAGGACCCCAACGATTCCCTGACGATCGATTTTACTCCCGAACAATGGCAGATCCTCAAAGCTCAAGCACTCAAAGCAAAACTCAATCTGCCTCCTGAACTTGATCATTAATCTCACTATGTCCGTGCTGAAATCTTCAATCCAGAATCGATCACCCGTGGCAATTCGACAGGAGCAATCGTTTATCATGCGCACTTTCGCTATCGCCCTATTCCTCTGTTTGCTAACCACCACGCTCCTCGCCCAGGATCGACCAAACATCATCTACATTATGATCGATGATGCAGGCTATCAGGACTTTGGGGCCATGGGCTCAACAGCCATCCAGACCCCACATTTTGACGCCCTCTGCCAACAGGGGACGCGCTTTACAAATCACTACTGTGGATCAGCAGTCTGCGCTCCGACCCGCTGCGTCTTGATGACGGGTTTGCATACCGGCCATTGCAAACGACGTGACAACGAAGCCACCGCAAACCCCGATCAACTGATTCCCTCTTTGGGCAACAACAAAGGAAAACTGATCTTCCTCGATCGCACAGATGTCACCATCGCCAGCGAATTGCAGCAGGCCGGCTATGAAACCATTGGCATTGGAAAATGGGGACTCGGCAATCCCGGAACCGGCGGACAACCGGATAGCCAGGGCTTCGGACGTTTCTTTGGTTATCTCGATCAGGTTCACGCTCACGACCACTTCTCAGACTACATCTGGAACAACGGCGATATGCCCCTGATTCAAAACCGCAAAAACAGCAAAGAAGTCTACATCCCCGATCTGATGGAACAAGAGACCCTCAAATTTATCAACGGTCGACACCGTCGCCCATTTTTCATGTATCTTCCCTACACCTTGCCACATGGAGATTTTGAGATCCCAGCCGACGACCCTGCCTGCGAACTTTATGCAGATAAGCCCTGGTCTGCACAAGTTAAAAACTATGCTTCCATGGTCACACGGGTTGATCGCACTGTCGGCTTGTTGCTCAAAGCACTTGACGAAAAAGAACTCGCGCAAAATACCATCATCTTTTATACCTCTGATAATGGTCCCAACCCCCCCTTCATTGAAGTTCTCGATAGCAACGGTCCTTTGCGCGGCATCAAACGAGAACTCTACGAAGGCGGCATCCGCAGCGCAATGGCTGTCCGCTGGCCGGATCATGTTCCCGCCGGAAAAACCAGTGACGCTGTCTGGGGGATGGTCGATGTCTTCCCCACTCTCTGCGATATCGCGGGCATTAAAACTCCCAAAAATCTCGACGGCATCTCAGTTCGCCCTTTGCTCGAAGGCCAGGCTGATTTAGAAGTTCGCCCGTACTATTGGGAAATTTACCATCCCTTTCAACAAGCCGTCCGCATGGGGCCTTGGAAGGCCATTCGCTTCGGAACGCTCGCCCCGCTGAGCCTCTATAATCTCGAACTTGACATTGCTGAAGAAAACGACGTTGCCCAAGACAACCCCGAAGTCGTCGCACAAATTGAAAAGATCATGGCCGAGCAGCATGTCGATAGCCAGTTCTATCCCACGGTCGAAAAGCCCGCCGAAAAAACGTCAAAGAGGAAAAAGGCAGCCTCTAAAAAAGACGACACTCCCGCAGAATCATGATCGATGTCTTCACTCACCCACACCCTGAAACATCACGTTCCAACTTGCAAATTGTGATCAATCCCTGGTGAATGGCTGTTGCCATCAACACGCCCGCCAGCGGTTCGTTTCGCAGCCCGAGCAGTTCCTCCTTTGAGGAAATCCCACCGCCCGCCACGATTGAGAGTTCGGGATAGCGCTGCTTCCACAAGCGGCAACGATTCAGCGTCGATAGCCCCTTCATCCCCCCCACATCAGACAATTCAAGCACGATCACCTCACGACATCCCGATTTCACCACCTCATCGAGCAAATCCACGTCAGTCTTGATAGCGCTGCTTTTGGTCGTCATGAGTCGTTCGTGCGCATAATCAAAACTGACAACCACACCACGATGATCTAACAACCGACCAAGCTCCTCCCATGCATTCAAACTCAAAAGTGTTTCCGTCCCCACCACAACTTGCCATTCCTCAGGCCATCCCCCCAGCATCCGGGCGCACACTTCAAAGTCGTCAACGTCCGCAATCCCCAGGTCAACCTTCAATCGCACTCCACAGGCTCGTTGACTCCATGTCTTGATCTCTCTGAGTAAATCCCAGGGTCGCATCCGCCCACAGATGCCATCCAGCTCCGCAATATAAATCTCATCAAAACCCATGCCTGCAAAATGTTCCAGAAAACGGAGAGGATCGCTCCCTTCTATCAGCGTTGAACGAAGCGGTTGATATTCACTTCGTTCACCCGCCACACCATGCACACACACGCCCGACAGCAGATCAAGCACAGGAATAATTTTCATCGACGTATTCCAATCGTCTCGCAGGAAAACTTCAATCGAACTGAACAAAATCAGCCAGAATTTTGAAATTCTGTGTCCTGGAGAATTCAGTCAAACTCTAACGGCAACGCATTGCTTATCTGATCAGAATTCTCTTCCAGCATATTGACTTTATGAAACTGCCCGAATTCAATTCCTAAACGCAGATGAACCCAAACTTCCCTCGTCTCATCAGGGCTCATCACTACGGACGGAATCTTCTGCATGACCTTAAAAAAAACAGTTTTGACCACCTCTGGCGGTAAGAATCACTGGAATTGTCGCCAGCATGTCCCGATATAAAGGTCAACTCCTGGCAATGGACGATGCCGATGACAAAACAGGGGCTTTGACTTCCCTGTCAGATTTCGAGTCAAGCCACGCGATGGACCCAAGGGCTTTCTCATAACATGTGTCGGACACACTGTGGACGTGATTGACACCACCCAGGGTTGATGAAACAGTTTCCAGAGGCATACCGCGATTGAGGTTTCTTCGATGAAATACTCGCTGGCTGCCTGAAACGAACTCTCACATCAACCTCGATAGACATCATCCAGACCAAGGCCCAAACATGCATTCTCACCTTGCCGTGAATCACTTGATCCGCAAAGTTGAACTCGATCGTCTCCATCCTCGCGACCGCAGACCCGGCTGGCTGACCGAAATGATCGACGAACTCGCCAATCTGTTCGAACCCATCTCGATCTCCGGACAAGTCGGCTACGATTGCCAATGGCAAAACGACCACTGGGAACTGAGCATGTTCCTGGGACGTGTCGAAATTGTCGGAGGGCTCGATGACGGACTCCAAAAACCACTCAACTTCGAGTTTGATCTCAAACCGCTGATGGCCTACTTCACGACCATCAACCGTTTCAGTTGGACCGCGACTCCTGATCAGCACATCAACGAACAACACCTGCGATCTCACATGAGCGGCTTGACCATCTCGGGAATCGTGGCTGACCAACACTTTAAGCTCAACATTCTCGAACAGCCACCCCTGGAGTCAACAGCCGCCATCCAGATCTTTGCAGATGGCCGCGTCGCCCCCAAAGTCGATCTGACATCCGACAATCTCTGGGATTAATGTCCTCTGGGATGAATGTCAGTCAGGTCGAGCGCCGCAGTCTGGGCCTTCTCCCCTGAGAACACGCTGTTGGAAACCTACGGACGATCTGCCGACAAACAGGTGATCAATCACCTTTGTAACAATCGGATCACGATACCATGCCGGTGGCGATGTCTCGTCATCGGCTTTTTTATTGCCAATCAACATCCCGTGGAAATTCTGCCGCCTGTTGCAACACGGGTTCAAGCGTCAGTTCCGGTGCGACTTCCTCAGGAGTGACCACTTGCTGCAACACCGGTTGAGGTTGGATGACCCCCGCATAAATCAGCGTCGTATACGACAGCGCAAACATGATCCCATACGTCACCAGATTACCGCTTTGGGATTGCCCCACCCACTTGATCGCCGTCCCCGAAAACTTGTTCAGTCGCACGTGTCCATCACGAATCTGAATCGCCCAGATCTCATCGAGCAACAGATGGGAGAAAAAGCCCAGCCCTATACTCAGCGCCAATAACATCCGCACATCATGCTCCGACTGCTCGGCGGCCATATACGTCAACAGCATCGCGATTAACATCGCCGGGATACTGTGGAACATCCCACGATGGACCGCGAGCTTGCCAATCAGCCACATTCCCCCAAAACGGATGATGTGATACAACACAATAAACGTCAGCGCCAGTGCTTCCGTACTGGGCATCACCCCTGCCGTCCTCATGATCCGTCCCATCACAAACAGCGGCACGACGGCTCCCAACATCGCAAACAGATCCCGCACCGGACGTGACGATTGAGAGTCAAGGTCAGGCAGCATCCCCGCAAAGGCCGTCAAAAATCCCGACAGCGACGCTTCTACAGGACTAAAGCCCAACAAAAAATGCGACGTCGCCCCCAGCCCGATCCCCAGGCAACTGCTGAATGTGATGTGTTCCTTGTAACCTGCCATCGACGTCCCTGTCAGATCTGCGGTACACACGTCTCTTTGAATACTGTCCACGCAACATCCGCGCAGAACTCCCCTCGTACCAACTCCGATTAATCCTGATAATCGGCACAACCACTACCAAACTTGAGCCAGACTCCCGGTCCTGAGAGTTATCTGGGCAGATCATGCGGACGTGGAAACGCATGCGGCTTGAGCAGTTCATCATACATCTCCGGGCGTCGGTCCCCGAATCGATGCAGTTCGCTCGCCCCCGGCACGCGCACGACATGTTTATTTCGGCTCAGACCCACATCGATCGTCGCCTGCAAGATCGCTTCCTGACTCGATCCCGCCTCCGCAATCACCCGCCCAGCAGGATCACAAATCCGACTCAACCCTAAAAACTCATTGCCTCTCTCAATCCCGATCCGGCTTGCAGCCGCATAGTAAACACCATTCTCCATCGCCCGCACCGGCACCGCCTGGCGAGGCATGATCTCTGCCCCTGGTGGCCAGTTTGTCGGTAACAAAATCAAGTCGGCTCCCAGCAACGCCAACGTCCGCGACGCCTCCGGAAATGCAGCGTCGTAACAGATCGATAATCCGATTCTTAAACCTTCAATTTCGACGACAGAAAACGGCTCATCCCCAGGCGTTGTCCATTGATCAATCCCCAAATAGGGCAAATGAATTTTTCGATAACGACTCACGATCCCGCCCGGCCCCCAGAGCACCGCCGTATTAAAGACTCGATCTCCTTCTCTTTCCAGTAAGCCAGCCACCAAATAAAGATTCCTGGTCCGACAAAGCTCTTCAAGCGGTCTCAGACACAGATCATCCAACCGCAGCGCCACAGGAAGCGCCTCCCCCAACGACTCAAAACAATATCCCGTCAAACAGGCTTCCGGAAAGACAATCAGACGTGATCCCCCGTCCGCCGCCTGCTGCGCCACACGCTGAATCGTCTCCAGATTCCGCGAAATATCACCCAGAGTAATATCAATCTGACAGACCCCGACATTCGTCAGCATGTCTTTTTCCTTGAAGAGTGATCACATCAGGAACGACCCGACCCTGATTATTTTTACGCGATTCATTTTAATCGAATTCTGCTTTTTTCGCTGCATTCCCTGTCAGGCAATCTGTTCTCAAAAATAAACAGACATTTCACGTTTCTACCGTAAGACTTCGTCAGTCCACTCGTCTTGATGGGGTGCGATCAAGCATGTTGCTTCTCGCGATCTTAAACCTCTCTCTTGTTTGTGAAAGTCCTACCTGTGAAAAATGTTATTCTCAACACTGGATTCATTGCGTTGCTGGCCTCCTTGGCGATCATTTCAGGGTGTCAAAAAAGCACGACCACTCCTCAATCTGGCGGATCGGAAGCTGCGCCAATGATGAACGACGAAAAAAGCATGAGTCAAGAAAACGGCATGTCAGAAATGATGCAGCCAAATCCAGAGACTGGTTCCATGACAAATCCTGGAATGGCAAATCCTGAAATGAAAAATTCCAGTTCCATGATGCAGGATTCTGAAAGTATGATCAACGACAAGAAATAGCACGAAGCGATGATGTCATCACAGGGGCGCTCGTCAACAGTCCACATTTTTTACGAAGAGGTAAGCGATGGCAGAAGATCTCTCGGGGCGTCACTTGAAAGACGAAGTCACCCCGTATCCGTTGTATGTCCGTCGTCGTGACTTCCTGAAATCTGCCGGGCTGATCGGCTCGGTCGCAGCAACAGCAGGGCTGTATCGCTGGCTTAACCCTGTCGGCAAAGTTGAACTCAACACCGCATCGCTCAACACAAATGTCGAACCAACCTTAACCCAGGAGCAGCGCCTCGCTCAAGGGTTTATTACAAACGATGAACTCACCTCCGAATCCGACATCATCTCCTATAACAACTTTTACGAATTCACCACCAA
>JBGSVC010000203.1:0-12281 GCA_041753175.1 Planctomycetaceae bacterium | reverse complement strand
GATCGTCCGCGACAACTATAACCACCTCTCCGACGAACTCCTGCTCACTGCGACGATCGAAGAAAATGTCCTCGTTCAGCTAGAAAATCTGCGAACCCTCCCGGCAGTCGCCTCAAGACTCGTTCGCGGAGATCTTCACCTGCATGCCTGGGTTTATAAAATTGAAACCGGTGAAGTGTTCGCCTTTGATCCGGTCAGTCAGCAATTTGTCACTATCGCTCAATACTCCTATCCGATTCAGGAAACAGCCATGCGCCATCGAAAGTCCGTCACGATTTAACCCTCATCGATTTCGCTCACGGCAGGATCAGGTATCACTCGAATTCAGTTGACAATTCCCGACGAGAGGCTGAGCAAGACTCAATTTCCCCTCATCCCCTTCACGTCAATTTGCAGAATTGCTAATCTGGAACCTCACCCCCACAGTGCGCGTTCAATGCTCTCCACCCGGCTGGAATTTCTGAGGTTTCGATTCTGTCATGAAACAAATTCTCCTGCCTACTTTTGAAAACCTCACTCCGCCTCCGGCTCAACGGCGACTGGCCGCCGTCATGGATGTTGGCACCACCTCCATTCGCATGGTGGTAGCAGAAGTCTCGTCCTTTGGTCCGGAACATCCCGTTCACGTCCGAAAAATCGACCAGTCGATTAAATCGGTCGCGTTGGGCAAAGATACCTTCCTCACCGGGCGCATCCATAAACACCGCATCGAACAATGTGTTCAGATCCTGCAAGGCTACCGCGAAAAGCTGCTCGAATACGGGATCGACTCGACCGAAAACGTCAAAGTCTTCGCCACCAGTTCCGTCCGCGAAGCCGAAAACCGCCTCGAATTTCAGGACCGGATTTTTATCGCCACCGGCCTGACGATCCACATTCTGGATGAAGCCGAAGTCCAACGCACCATCTTTCTGGGGATCCAGCCCCTCATTAAACGCGACCCGAAATTCTGGACCGGCCAAACCGTCGTCGTCGAAGTCGGAGGCGGAACGACGGAACTTCTCATCCTCAAAGATCAGGATGTTGTTTACTCGCAAGGGTATCGCTTGGGCTCCTACAGACTCCGTGAAACTCTCGAAGCCTACCAGACCTCCGATACCAAGATTCGTCAGATCATGGAGATTGAAATTCAACGGGTCGTCGAACGCATTCCTCAACACCTTGACCCCAGTCAACCCGTCAAACTCGTCGCCTTGGGAGGCGATATCCGTTTAGCCGCCGATCAACTCATGCCTGAATGGGATCAAGAACCTCTCGGCAAACTTCCGTTGGCCTCTCTCTATAATCTTGCGTACAAGTTGATTGATCAAAACGTCGATGAAATCTCACAAGACTATCACCTCTCCTCTGCCGAAGCAGAATCGATCGGCCCTGCACTTCTCTCCTACCACCATCTGGCACGCACCCTCGGCCTCAAAGACCTCTATATTTCCCAGGCAAATCTGCGCGACGGTTTGATCGCCGAAGTCGCCACTGGCAATTTGTGGACTGATGCCCTCAAGCACCAGATCCGTCAGTCCGCCATCTCTTTGGGGCAGAAGTTTGCCTTCGACGAAGCCTACGCAGTTCAGGTTTGCGAAAGCTGCCTGAATCTTTTTTCTCAGTTGAAAAAATACCATCAACTCTCTGACCACCACGAACTCATGCTCGCCGTCGCGGCTCTTCTTCATGAAATCGGCATGAGTATCAGTACCGCTGCCTATCACAAACACAGCATGTATATGATCATGGCCAGCGACCTGTTCGGGATGTCGAAATCAGACCTGCATCTGATTGCGCTCATCGCCCGCTATCACCGTCGCTCTTCTCCCAAACCAACCCACACACCATTCGTCACGCTCACACGTGAAGATCGTATTTCTGTCATTAAGCTGGCAGCGCTGTTGCGGATCGCAATCGCGCTCAATGCCTCACGGCACAGTCGAAAGCAGGAGTTCGTCTGTCGCAAAGAGAAAAACCGGATGGTCATCATGTTGACCGATCGCGACGATGTTTCGCTGGAACAAATCAGCATCCGCCAAAATGGCCCGCTCTTCGAACAAGTCTTCGGCCTCCCCGTCACCCTCCGCGTCGCCAAAAAAACATAGAGCGAATGAGTGCTATTGAAAGGCTGGCTAATAATAAAGCCAGTATCAATAAGAGAGAGAGGTATAACCATAATGGCAGATAAATACTATGAGTTCTCGTGTCTATCCATTTCCCAGTGTGCCAAATAATGTGAATGTTCAAGTAGTTGTCTAATTCAAATACCACGCCCATGGCAAAAGTAGTACGTGAATAGAAAAAAACAGTAACGCAATTAGAAATAGACGATAGAAGTATTGCATAGAATATTCACTGAATTACGTTCTGTGATTTTAACAGTAGGCGAAGTACCCGAACAATTAAAAACTATTTTTCGTGCTTTTGCTCCCTAGGTTATCTCTCGTCGAAACGAATGTCTTTCAGATCATAAATTCTCAGTGTTTAGAATTACTTTCAAACTGTTATTATTTTTGTTTTTTGGAATCATTCCGAGCGATTCGAATCATGATCCAAACAGTTCCCATTAATGATGGAAGTAAAATAAAAGCATTTCCATACCAATGTGTTTTTTCGAAAGGATTTATTAAAGCCAATGGAATTGCAAAAAACGAGTAAATGAGCAGGAACTTGATTACATTGTGGACGATCAGGTTACCCTTTTTTATAAAATGATTCTCTTTATACATGAAAGTGATCTTAGCTTAAAAGCAAATTCAAGTGGGGCACGGATGACGGCAATGTTTCAACACGCAGATAAAATGTCTTGGCGACTGCGTCTGAAGGAACTTGCATGCTATTCCCAAGCGGAAGCAAGGCACACATTTTTTAGAAACGTACCACCCCGCCTGTCGAATTTCGCGGAAACGCAGATTCGGTGGACCGACAACGTGTCCTCTTGAACTTTCAGTCAATCCTCAGCACAAAATCGTCTGTGCTCGATCCGGGCCGACCGACACGATCTCCACGGGCTTTTGCATGATCTCAGCGACGGTGTCGACATACGCCCGCGCACCAGCCGGAAGATCTTTCAGCTTCGTCACTCCCGTGATGTCTGTTTGCCAGCCCGGTATCGTCCGGTAGATGGGTTTGGCGTCGGCGAGATCTTCAATCTGCGACGGGAAGTTCAATGTCCGTTCGCCACGAATCTCATAGGCCTCACAGATTTTGAGCTCCGGCAATTTGCTCAACACGTCCAGCAGCATCAGCGCGATGACATCCACACCGGAAACCTTGGCACCGTAACGGGTCGCGACGGCATCAAACCAGCCGCAACGACGCGGACGTCCGGTCACGGTCCCAAATTCGTTCCCTTCTTTGCGGATATGCTCACCGGTTTCATCCAGCAGTTCCGTCGGGCATGGCCCACCCCCGACGCGCGTCGTATACGATTTCACCACGCCGATCATTTTGTCGATCAAGCGTTCCGGCAGGCCCGAACCATTATGGATGCCTGCACCCGAACTGTTCGAACTCGTCACATAGGGAAAAGTCCCATGATCCAGATCGAGCAGCGACCCCTGTGCCCCTTCAAACAAGATCGATCGACCCGCTTCCACGGCTTCATGCAGAAACGTCGTCGAATCGATGATATTTGACCTCAATTTCTCAGCGTACCCCATATAATCCCGGTATATCTCGTCGGCTGAAAATGGACGAAACTCTGGATCAAGAGCCGAGAGCATCATGTTTTTGAACGCCACGATTTCTTCCAGACGTTTTTTGAAAGAAATCGGCTTGAGCAGATCGCCCATGCGAATCGCCTGCCCCCGGCCTGCTTTTTCTTTGTAGCAAGTCCCGATACCGCGCATCGTGGTGCCGATCGCTTCCCCGCCCCGATTCTTTTCCAGAATCGCCTCTTCAGCCATGTGATAAGGCATGATCACGTGGGCCCGATCCGAAATCAATAACTGCGTACTGATCTCCACTCCCTGGGCACGCACTCCATCCATCTCTTTGAGCAAGGCCTGCGGATTGATGACCACACCGTTGGCGATCACTGATGTCACACCCGGCCGCAAAATCCCCGTCGGCAACAAGGAAAGCTTGTATGTCTTCCCCTCAAACTTCACGGTATGTCCCGCGTTATTGCCTCCTTGATAGCGCACGACGATTTCATGTTGATCTGTCAGCAAATCAACAATCTTACCTTTGGCTTCATCGCCCCATTGGAGGCCAATTACTGCAGTTACGGACACGAAGACATTCCTTGTAGAAGAGGGGGAGAGATGAAATAGGCGCTGGCAGAATCGACAAGCCAGGTTGATGAAAGCCTCACATCGTCATCGACATCAAACCCTCATTTTAGAGATTTCCGGCTCATTTACCAACCACACAAGCACTCTCCCACCCCGATGAGCCAGATTTTCCCCGGATCAAGCCAAGAGAGGACTATTTGATCCCGCTTGAGGCTAACAAAAGGACTTAACGGTCGTGGGAGTGTCCGTGGTCGTGGGAGTGTCCGTGGTCGTGAGAGTGTCCGTGACCCGTTGACTCCCCAACTGTCTTGTCGACAACGTGCTGTTCCACCACTCTCGCCTCGCCCGCATGACGTCGCGCCTCCTCCATCACTTCCCGCAATGTCACGCCAGTCGACAAAGCAACTGCTTTGCAACTTTCATACTCAGGAGTGACGTCCGGGGGGGCAGTCCCCACCCACGACCTCTTGCCTTGAATCTCGCCATAGACTGTCGGAATGACGATTGCCTCACGTTCCTGAAGCACCCGTGAAATCTTCTGCACGCGAATTCCTAGTGTCCCAGTCTCGCGAAACATCATCTGCTGCAGTCGCAGAACATCTTCTTCTCGACATAATACCGAAAGTATCGTCCCCGGACGCTGCTTTTTCATGGAAATGGCGGTGGTATAAACATCCAACGCACCTGCTGCAGACAATCGCTGTGTCACATACCCGATCACTTCCCCACTGATATCATCGATGTTGGTTTCCAACATCATGATCTGATCGCGCCCATGCTGGGACTCTACCAATTCACCGATCACGATCCGTAACACGTTTGCCCGATCTGGCCAGTCCCTGGTCCCTGCTCCATAACCGATCTGCTCGATTCGCATCGCGGGCATGCCGGAGAAACGCTCGGCATATGCCTTCACAATAGCCGCCCCGGTTGGCGTCGTCAGTTCTCCTTCCACGTCCACGTCCACGAGATCAATGCCTTTGAGAATCTCTGCGGTCGCAGGAGCCGGGATCGAACAGACGCCATGATCAATGTGGATACGACCAAACCCCGTTGGAATCGGAGAACTGATGACCCGCTCCACTCCCAGCAAATCAAAACAGACGGCCGCACCGACGATATCAACAATCGAATCAATGGCCCCCACCTCATGAAAATGGACCTGGTCGACGCTCATCCCGTGAACTTTCGCCTCCGCTACGGCAATGATCCGAAAGATGTCTTCTGCCATATTTCGTGCGCGCAGACTCAGCGTCCCACGCGCAATGATCTCCTGAATGTCTTTCAAATGACGATGCACATGCTGAGGAGGATGTGACACGACAAATCGCGTCGATGCAAACCCATACTTGACGGTTTTGAAAATCTCGATCGTCACGCCCGGCAATCCCAGGCTATCGATGGCCGCACGCAGCTTCCCCTCATCAGCACCAGCATCCAACAGGGCAGCTACCGTCATGTCTCCGCTGATTCCTGTGGCGGCATCCAGATACGCAATTCTCATCACACACTCTGATTCTGTTAGAGACTTTAACGATGAACATCGGTCGTGGACTAAACGCGAACAGCTTTTTTAACATGCGACATCGCTTCGTCGGCAAGCGACTGAGCCGCTTCCAGACTGTTGGCTTCTGCGATCACACGCAGAATCGGCTCAGTATTGCTGGCCCTGACCTGCACCCAGCGGTTCTCCCAATCAAGACGTAACCCATCCCCCTGACTGGCCACTGCATCGGGAAAGTTCTCTTTTAGAGCAAGACAGGCTAATTCGACTTGATCTGCCGGACAGGTCAGTTTCTGTTTGACGATGGCATACTTGGGAAGTTCCTCGACCCACTCGGACAACCGTCCCCCACGCTCCGCCAAACCAGCCAACACGTATCCCATCGAGACAAGGGAATCTCGCACATAACCAACCCTGGGCTCAATGACTCCTCCATTCCCTTCACCTCCAATCTCGGCCTGCTTGTCTTTCATCATCGCGACCACGTTGGCTTCTCCCACCGCCGAGCGATAAAAAGGGACTCCATACCTCTGACACAAATCTGCTGAAACACGACTGGTCGATCCGTTGACCACGACACTTCCAGGACGACGCGCCAGCACATAATCCACTCCCAGGGCTAACGTCAACTCTTCGCCGATATACCTCCCCTGCTCATCAACAATCGCCAGTCGGTCGGCATCGGGGTCTTGTGCAAAGCCAACATCGGCTCCTGTCTGTTTGACGACGTCCGACAGCTCGATCAAATTCTCTGCCAGTGGTTCTGGAGTATGTTCAAACCGACCATCCGCCTCTCCACCGAGCACGACGACGTCACAACCCAGGCCTCTGAGAAAAGCCGGCCCGGCCATTGCCCCCGATCCATGATTGCAATCCAAAACGACCTTAAATCGCCTGTCTCGAATCGCCGCTCCATCGATTAATCCCATCACTCGTTCCACATGCGGTTTCAGCGTCTCTTTCAAGGCAATGACTTTCCCAATCTTGTGGTGAGGCTGAAAGGCAAACGCTCGTCGCTTCAAAATATCCAGCAGCTTCTCTCCCAGAGCAGCATCATAGACCGAACCACCGCTTGTAAACGGTTTCAAGCCGTTCCATTCAATCGGATTATGGCTGGCAGTAATTTGAAGACCACCAGCGGCCTGTAGGTGAGTCACGAGCACTCCACATGTCGGCGTCGTGCAGATATCCGCATCCAGCACGTCGCATCCAACTGACATCAAGCCTGCCATCACCGCCTGCTTAAACATAATTCCCGACTCACGCCCATCCCGACTGACCACCATCGCGCCGCCACCCGCCAGCGTCCCGACCGCTGCTGCAAATTCACTGGCAAATATGGGATCAAGCCCTTCTGCACCACCCAGCGTCCCCCGTAGTCCAGAAATACTCAAGATTCTCGGCATCAATTTTTCCTTAAGCGCTCTGTGGCTGACACGTGATCGGTGACTTTACGGACCTTGTCAACGCGGCATTTCTCTACAAATGGATGCTAAGAAGTTGGCAAGAGCACCCAGATTACTGTACTCCCTCCGGCAGAGCAACAGCCCCAATTGTCGCCGTCCCTTGAAACTCTTTTCCACATGGGAAGAGGGTGAATCTCATCTTGTAGAAATGAGCCTCAAAGATGTCGATAAATATAATATATTTCGGAATAATTCTCCGAAATAGTTCGCATTCTTCATTTTTTACCTCCTCATGATATCAATATTCGTTTATTGTGGATTCCAATATTCAAAGTGACTCTCAAAGCTGTAATTCTTGACTCTTTTTAAAATTGAGTGTTTGTGGCGTCGTTTGACTTAGAGAAATCAATCGAAATTATTTGCAGATTCTAAAGTCGACGATCACTTCTTGACATACCAACAACACATCTTTTCTTGCATTCTTTATTGCTGCCGGTTTCTCACATGTCTGGCTGGCGGCTTCATCATTTCTCTGAGGAGGATCTCATGTCGACTGCACGCTTTTCGCTACGTAATGCATTCACGCTTATCGAGCTATTAGTAGTCATCGCGATTATCGCGACATTAGTTGCAATCTTGCTCCCCGCTGTCCAGCAAGCTCGAGAAGCTGCGCGTCGCTCGACCTGTAAAAACAATCTCAAGCAAATCGGGTTGGCCATCCACAACTATCACGATACGTATTCCATTCTACCGCTGGGCATGTCTTCGTATCACACCACCTGGAGCCCTGAAGCAGAGCCGAGCACACTCACGATTCAAGGTGAACTCGGTTCTCATAGTGGCAACGGACAACCCGAATGGACGTGGACGGCGCACATTTCACCGTTTATGGAACTTGGGTCCACCTACGATGTTCTTCAGGTCGGGCGTGTTGCAGAACCCAATGTGGTCCTCGCCGGCGCTAGGACCAACGGCACAACTCAGCAACAAGCCTGGAATCTCGCCGTCACTTCGCCTGTCGCTGCTTTTCGTTGTCCTTCGGATGCCGGACCTTCAATCAATGACCGACGACGTCCTGCCACGAAAAATACCAATCAACAACGCTTCGGATTGGCGTTGAGCAACTATGTAGCCAGTAATCGAGGCTCCCATAGTACAGGCAATGATCAGATCACCTCCTCACGCGCCGGCGGTGAATTCATCAGTGGTACGAACCTGCAATATCGCGGCGCGACGGGTGTCTTTGGTGTCAACAGCAACACGCGATTCCGCGACGTCGAAGACGGACTCTCCAACACGATCTTCGTCGGCGAGAGAGCTTATGAGTATCCTGTTGTCTCCGCAGGCGCATTTGGATCAGTCTCTGCTGGGGATCTGACGCTTGCACAAAGTGATGCCTCCAATGTCTGGATGGCTCCCGCAGGGGCCCATAATGGCAATACCAACGGAACCCAATGCAATGGATGTGGAATCAGCACCGCTCTGGCGACAACCGGCTACGGCATCAATAATAATGTCCCCGGCCCCACTGGTTGGGGACAGGTCAAAGGGAGTTATACGTCACTTCACCGCGGTGGAGCCCAGTTTTGTTTAGGCGACGGTTCGGTTCGCTTTGTCTCTCAAAACATCAACCGCACCACACTGAACCGCCTCGCCATCCGCTTCGACGGCCTACCTACCGGAGAATTCTAAACTCGATCATAGCTCGGCAAAATGATCCATAGGAATTCATTGTCATCGCGAATCTCTCTATAAGAATTCGCGTCACCCCACTGGCCCTGCTCAGGCTATCAATGTTTGAGCAGGTTTTTTTGCGCTGCAGGTATTCCAAAGATAATAGCAAAGACAGTCACCTGACTTCTCCGTCCTGCTTCCAGATTGTAGTCATGCGGGAGGATGTCATTGACTGAATTAAATTCATCTTATGTCCGGAATGTTGTCAAAGAATAAGACAATCGCGAGCGCTTATTGAGACATTTTTCGCACATAGCTGGTTTGGGGCCAAATCGGGCAAGACTTAGAAATATCCTGTAATTATAGGTTGATTCTCATTTAGTGGCCTCAGTTAGGGCTGGAAAGTCTCGAAAAAAGACTCATATTTAAAGTAAATTAATAAGATTATTTCGAATGTCATTGCCAGACAATCTCAGCCTGATTAATATCATTCATCAACCTACTCTTACTTGTCAACGCGTCGATGCAGCCAAGTATGTCGAAGGTCACATCATTTCTTGATTTGTCATAATCCCGTCATCCAGCTTCCCATCATTTCAACAAGGAGAATCGAATCAGATAATTTTGCATTCTCGTGTCTGATCTTTTGTGTTGGCTCGCAGTCACCACTGGATCATTCTGACGACCTCTGGCTTGTCTCTCTTATTCTTTTTGTGTTTTTCAATTCATTCATCGGTCCATTTACTAGAGGCCACCATGACTCAGTTTTCCAAGTTCCATCGTCCGTCGATTCGTCATCTTGGGTTCACCTTAATTGAACTTCTAGTCGTCATTGCTATTATTGCGACACTCGTCGCCATTCTGCTTCCCGCCGTCCAGCAAGCTCGTGAAGCGGCACGCCGTTCTACTTGCAAAAACAACCTCAAGCAGATTGGCCTGGGGATGCATAATTATCACGATACGTACAACACTCTCCCGCCCGGCATGTCCAGTTACTACACCGCGTGGAGTGCTGAAGCCGAACCCAGCACTCAGGTCAATCAAGGCCTGATTGGACAAGAAGCCGGCAATGGACGTCCCGAATGGACCTGGAGCGCCCACGTGGCACCGTTCATGGAATTGGGCTCCCAATACGACGCGATGCAAGTTGGCAGTGTTGCTAACCCCGCAGTTGTTCTCGCCGGTGCTCTCGCCAATACCACTGCTCAGGAACAAAACTGGAATCAGGCTGTTCGCGCTCCGGTGGCCACATTTCGTTGCCCCTCCGATACCGGGCCCTCACTCAACGACCGTCGACGGCCCGCGACCGCAGCCAGCAACAAAAATCGCTTCGAACTCCCGTTAAGCAACTATATTGCCAGCAACCGTGGTTCGCACAGCACAGGTAACGACCAGATCACTTCCTCTCGGGCAGGGGGTGAATTCGTCAACGGTGCAAACCTGGAATATCGAGGCGCGACCGGGCTCTTCACTGTCAACAGCAGCACTCGCTTTGCAGTCATCACCGATGGCTTGTCCAATACGATCATGCTCGGGGAAAGAGCCTACGAATATCCCGTTGTCTCTGCCGGGTCATTTGGATCTGTCGCCGCTGGTGATTTAACACTCGCTCAAAGTGATGCATCGAACTTGTGGATGGCTCCCGCCGGTGCCCACAACACCAACACCTCCGGCACACAATGCAACGGATGTGGTATCAGCACCGCGTTGGGTACCACAGGCTACGGCATTAATAACAACGTCCCAGGCCCAACTGGCTGGGGTCAAATTAAAGGAAGTTACACATCACTGCACCGCGGAGGGGCTCAATTCTGTCTGGCCGATGGCGCTGTTGTCTTTCTGTCTCAGAATATCAACCGCTCCACACTCAACCGACTGGCCATCCGCGATGATGGTCTGCCTGTGGGCGAATTCTAATCAATGCGGTTTCTTGAGGGCAGGCAAACGAAACACTTGCCTGCCTTTCTTTCATTTCTCGTGACACTTTTAACATCACGTTGTACATCATCACGTCGTATTTTGCATTTCATTGACCGTTCTGAGGCTTTCGATCCAATGACTAATCTTTTCCGTCACTACAAACTCAACTCGATATTACTGGTTTGTTGTTCTGCCCTCCTCGGTTGTGGCCCTTCCTCGCCCGTGGGAGTCAATGTGGGAGGGACCGTCTCGGTCAATGGACAGCCCTCGTCCTACGGCTCCATCAATTTCGCCCCCGATATCGATCAAGGGAACTCGGGCCCTACTGTGACAGTCATGATCGCTGAAGGAAAGTTCTCTGCAGATCCCAGCCAGGGGATTCTTCCCGGCCAATACAAGCTTGGCTTTGATCTCTACGGCCCTGTCGCACAAATGCCGGAAGGTGAAATTGCGTGGGAAGACCGCGTCAAATACGAACCCAAACATCTTGGCAATTTTGAACAAACAATCGAAATTCCCGCTGACGGCAAAACCGACTTTGTCTTCGAATTCACCAAAGGCCGTCGTTAACGGCCGTTGATCTTCCGCGTAGGACCAAGTCACTTATTGACTCTTCGTCATCAATCCAAAGCGAAATTACTTTGCTGGAATCATCAATAATGCCAGCTTTCTGGCGTTTTTGGAGTGTTGAAAACCGACACGAAGTCGATTTTCAACAGACGGTTAAGGCAGCAAATCTCTCAAGCCCTGCATCTCTGCAGAGGCATGCGCATTGCCTTGTGCATTGGCCTGTTGAATCCCTTTGACCAGAGCATTATCTGCTTCCTGATAACGCTCCAATCCCATCAGCACCTGGCCTTGCTGTTGATAGCTGGCGACATGCGTCGGGTCGAGTCGCTGGATTTCTTCAAAACCTGCAAGCGCTCCATCGCTATTCCCCTCTTTGAGATCCTCCATCGCTAGAGAGTATAAAAGAAAGGGATCGTGGGGCTCCTCTTTCAGGAGTGCCAAAATTGATTCACGTGTCGGCATCAGGTCTCTTTCTGACAAGCGTTCTTGATCTTTCATGATCTTTCTTAAGCTGATTGTAAAGATTCATCACGCTCAAGCCAACTTCTCGACCCCTTTTCCCTCGTTTGCCAACTCAATTGCCTTCGAGACTCGTGTTCTCAAGTGATCTCAACACGAGAATTCTGACCAATAAGGAAGTTTTGGAAAACTTTCACGCTGCTGGCTCTCATAAATTCCCTCCCCCCAACCTCTGGTAACTTGGAGAACCTGTACGCCGTCCTGAACGACTGTTTCAAGCCACATCGATGACACAACCGATCCAACACCTACACGCAGGTCAAGGATTGACTTGCAAAGAAATGATGGATCGTGGTCGCTTGTAATACATCATCGAAGACAAATGCTTATGAAACGGCGTCATTTCTTAGCAATCATGGGTTTGACTGCGATCATCGTCTGTCAACTCACTCCTGCTGCGACGGCTTCAGAAGCCCGACAAACGCCACTCGTCAAAGCCGTGCAAAAAGCACAAAAGGCGGTCGTGAA
>JBGSVC010000202.1:0-1893 GCA_041753175.1 Planctomycetaceae bacterium | reverse complement strand
ATGATTTTTAATGGAGAGCGATCCACCATTCATGTCCCTCCCCTTGCCTATTGGCATCCTCACAATTTCTGATCGAGCGACGGCAGGCCTCTACGAGGATCGTGGTGGACCGGCCATCGAAGCCTACCTGACGAAGATTCTGTTAACGCCGTGGCGTCCGGAGTATCGGCTCGTTGTCGATAACCAGGATGACATCGAATCACGACTTATTGAACTGGCCGACGAAAGCAGATGCAGCCTGATCATCACGACCGGAGGAACAGGCCCCTCGCCGCGCGACGTCACACCCGAAGCGACTCTGGCTGTCGCGGATAAAGAAATGCCGGGATTTGGTGAGTTGATGCGTCATGTTTCTTTGACAAAAGTGCCAACTGCAATATTGTCGCGTCAAACGGCTGTCATTCGTGGCCAATCATTGATCGTTAATCTGCCTGGCCAACCCAAAGCGATTGAAGAATGCCTGGACGCGGTTTTTCCGGCTATACCGTATTGTCTGGATCTGATCGGCGGCCCATTTTTAGAAACCAACACTCAATACTTGACAGCGTTTCGCCCGATGAAAAAATAGCTGGCAGTGATCATTTTGTTTCCTTCGCATTCCTGGAGTTTTGACATGCCGATTTACGAATACAAACTGGATGACTCCGTCGAGGATTCTGGCGGTCAACAACCTGGCTGCGAGCATTGCCGTGTGAAGTTTGAAGAACTGGAACGTGCCGGCGACCTGCCTTTGAAAAAGTGCCCTCAATGTGGCTCCCCGGTTGCGCGCGTGCTCTCGTCGTTTGCCGTGACAGGCTATGAGAAAAACATGATGAGTAAGAAGAATCTGGAAGAAAAAGGGTTCACACGCTACGAAAAAGCCGGCGATGGGTTCTATGAAAAGACAGCGGGGAAAGGCCCGGACGTCATCAAACGCTAAGTGGTGACAGGGGAATATTGAGGGCATTGGCAACCGCCGGGCAGGTCAGTTTTCCCTGATGCATGCTGACGGCGATCGCTAACCCGGGGTCCGCCGAAATGGCGTCTTGAAGCCCCAGACGGGCGATCTTCATGACATACGGGAAGGTGACATTGCAGAGCGCATAAGTGCTCGTTCTTCCCACCGCACCGGGCATATTGGCAACGCAATAATGGACGACCTCATCGACCAAATATGTCGGTTTCGAATGAGTCGTCGGTCGACTTGTCTCAACGCATCCCCCTTGATCAATGGCGACATCGACGATGACGGCGCCCGGCTTCATGCGTTTGAGATCTTCCGCCATCACCAATCGCGGTGCTTTGGCTCCGGGGATCAAGACGCTTCCAATCACCAGATCGGCCCGTTCAAGTTGTTCGCGGACATTGTGTCGGTCGCTAAAGAGTGTGTTGACGTTGGCTGGCATGATGTCTTCCAGGTAACGAAGCCGGTCAACATTGACATCTAAAATACACACATCTGCTTGAAAGCCAGCCGCAATCTGAGCAGCATTTTTTCCGACCACGCCTCCTCCGAGGATCGTGATATGGGCCGGAGAAACCCCTGGGACACCTCCCAGCAGAATGCCGCGCCCTTCCTGGGGACGCTCAAGATACTTGGCCCCTTCCTGAATACTCATCCGTCCTGCAACTTCGCTCATGGGAGTCAATAACGGAAGACGCCCCTGGCTGTCTTTGACCATCTCATAGGCAATTGCAGTCACTCCCGTTTCCAGAACAGCCCTGGTCAGTTCTTCGCTGGCAGCAAAGTGACAATAGGTGAATACAATTTGTCCGGGTCGCATGAGCGGCCATTCGGCTGGTTGAGGCTCTTTGACTTTGACGATCAGGTCAGCCTGTGCATACACTTCCTCGGCAGAACCGACAATTTCGGCTTTCAAGATTGCATACTGATCATCTGAAATCCCGCTCCCC
>JBGSVC010000201.1:0-3370 GCA_041753175.1 Planctomycetaceae bacterium | reverse complement strand
GCCTCCGATGTGTCTCAGGGGGTATTTTATGAGGTGCGTAACAACCTCGGGTCGCTGCTAAGCTCAGGATCGTTTTCCATTGCTCCGCACCAGCAGGAGCATATTTTTGTTAATTCACTGCTCGGCGAAAATAATATAGGGACGCTAAAGGTCGAATGCACGAATCCCGAATCGGGTAGAGTTTTAGTTCAGAGCCTATTTTACGGCATTAGTAGCGGCTCTCAGGTGAAGTGGGCATACGGTTCGCAGCGGCGCGGACTTTACGCTGGCCCAACGGAGAAGCTAACTGTTCCGGTTAACACCTACTTAGGAATGACAAACTGGTTTCGGGCACTCGATTTAAACTTACGCGGCGCGCCACTTACTCTCGAATCACGAGTAGTTGGAAGCAGCACAGTTCAGTCTGGCAGCTTTACCCTGGCAGCGAACACCACGATTGATATTGGGCCGAGCACAAATTTCACGGCGGATCAGGTTGGATCTTACGCACTGGGAAGCTCAACCTCGGGGATACAGCTTGTTGGTGAAATTCTTCGGGTATTCTACGACACCGAGGGCATATCATATATTCTGCCGATAGTCGCGGCGATTTTTGAGGATGCCGTACTTCAGGTAAGTCTTGAGCAGTTTGCGTCAGGCTTTGACACACCAGTTCAGATAACCAATGCCGCTGATGGTTCAAACCGACTTTTTGTGGTGGAACAGGGGGGGGAGATTAAAATTATTTCAAACGGCACAACATTGCCTACCCCATTTTTGGACCTATCAAGCCAGGTAGTCTTTGGCGGTGAGCAGGGACTTCTAAGCGTTGCCTTTCATCCTTCGTTCGAATCAAATCGCAAGTTTTATGTGAATTACACCCGGGTATCAGATGGTGATACCGTGGTTTCGGAGTTTCTGGCTTCAGTCGGCGATCCGAATGTTGCAGATGCTGGCAGTGAGCGAATCGTGCTTACGGTTGATCAGCCGGCAGCAAATCACAACGGTGGCCAGCTGCAATTTGGTCCTGATGGATACCTCTATATTGGGATGGGTGATGGCGGTGGCGCTGGAGATCCGGATGAGACGGGGCAGGATCTAAGCACGTGGCTGGGTAAGATTTTGCGAATAAACGTTGATGGAGCCCAGCCCTATACTGTTCCCAACGACAATCCTTTCGTTGGTCAGGGCGGCGCTCTGCCAGAGATTTGGGCGCTGGGATTTAGAAACCCCTGGAGGTTTTCCTTTGATAGAGAGGACGGCCGACTTTTTGCCGGCGATGTTGGGCAGGGCGATTGGGAAGAGGTAGATATTGTCGAAGCGGGACAGAATTACGGTTGGGATGTAATGGAGGGCAATCACTGCTATGAGCCTTCCACCGGCTGCGATCAGACTGGGCTTACCCTGCCGATCGCCGAGTACTCTCACGATGAGGGAGTTAGTATTGTCGGAGGTTTTGTCTACCGCGGCGCTGATATCCCCGCGCTAGTTGGCAAGTATCTCTTTGCAGACTATAGCGGTTCCCGAGTCTGGGTACTGGATGAGGAGCAGGATAGCTCATGGACACGTTCGGAGCTACTTAGTCCGGGGATGTTAATCTCTTCCTTTGGTGAGGATGAGGCCGGGGAGATTTATATTGTGGGCTACGACGGAGCTATTAACAAGATAGTTAATGGTAATTAGCTCGCAAGGAGCCTCTTATTCTATCCCAGTCTCATTAATTTCTCCGCTGTGACTATTACACCCGGAGCGCATCTACGCTTAATCGAAGCGCTCAAATAGCAACCTCTGCAACAAATCCAACCCGAGCTGCCACTATCGATTTCTAAACATTTCTTCAGCTCGGTAGCGCTGATTCGCCCGGGGAGCGCAGCTATCGGATCGATTCGTAGCTGTGGGAGCAAAGTGGAGATCGGCTTCGAACCAGTTAGTATGTTTAGTGTTTTTCTCTCATTTTGCGCAATAGATCCCGCGATAGACCGCATAAAAGCCGGTAGAGAGCACTTTCTCTGGAAACTGTTCAATAACATTAGTGCCTTCCAGCATTTTGTTGAATTTGTAGTTTCTCTCCTGGTGAGAGGAGTTCTTTATACATTTCTTATGAGTAGAGGAGTTCTAGGGTTTTAATATTTTAACTCTGACCCGCGACAGAAGTCTCGACTTAGTGAGTTCCTGCAACTCTCTAACCCGGGATTTCTGTCCATCACCACACACTTTCGTGTTGTGAGGGTCAGTGCCCGTTTCAAACCCCAGGGGGAGCAAACCGCTTCTCCAAAAACCAAGGAAGGCTAGAAGCCATGTCTCAAGTCAGAACGTTCGTCATCCTCGTCCTCGCGCTGCTTCTGGGCGCCTGCTCGTCCCTCGACTCCAAGCGCAACGATGCGCTCAAGGAGGTTCAGGGCGAGCAGATCGCGCTGAACAACCAGATCGCGACGGGCCTCGTTCAGCCTGGGTCCCCCCAGTACTACAACGAGGTTCGCCGCGTCCGTCAGCGTTGGGTCGACAACTACCTGCCGGTCGTCGACAGTGGTTTCGCCAAGCACAATGCGCTTGTCGCGACCCTAAACGACTCGGCAGCGTCGGCTTCGACTCGCGCGAGCGCCAGCACCGAGTTGGCGGAGCTGCGTCAGCAACTCTACCAGCTCCTGCAAGAGACCACGCTGTTCAACCAGCAGGTCGTGCAGGACGCAGCAGCGGCTCAGCAGGTTGGCTACGCGTGGCACCTGGACTATCCCAAGTGCCCGAATACGCCGCCGGCTGTGTTCACCGCTACCGCGGTTGAGCAGATTCCGCAGTTCCAGCTCGCCGCGGCCGCGCCTGCGCAACCTACGCCGGTGCAGTACGTCCCGCTGGCCCCCGCAGCGCCGCAAGGTGCTTCGGCTCCGGGTCAGGCGACGTCGATTCCGCTCGGGTCGTAACCTGTTGCGGTCCCGGTCGCGCCCGGTCAGCAGGAGTAACTCTTCTGCCGGGATGAGTGGTCGGAGCTTCCGGGTGTAGTTGACGCAAGTCGCTACACCCGGAGTTCCCTCTTCCCCTAGGGAAAGGACACCAGAACTCCTCGCTCATCCCTTTTCTAATTTTTCAAATGACGACAGGTGGACTAAAGAAAGAAACAAACCCAGCGCACGCTAGCACTACTGGGTCGATCTAATTTAACCGCAACTAATTCCCCTCAACTCCCTTTGCACCCCCCGATAGTGCCCCGCTCAAACTCTCACCAAGCGAATCCGCCCCCTTCTTTTTGGAGCTACTACTTTTTGAGGCGCTTTTGCTTTTGCTGCTAGTAGACTTTTTCTTAGAAGAGCTGCTGGAACTGTTTTTTTTACTATGTGAACTCGACTTAAGTCGCTTCTCGATAGCATCAAGATCGTCAACCTGGTTACGGAAGTGG
>JBGSVC010000200.1:0-3019 GCA_041753175.1 Planctomycetaceae bacterium | reverse complement strand
CCGATCTGTATCGACCGATGAAGTGTTCGGAACACTCGGCAGTGAAGGCTATTTTACGGAGGAAAGTCCTTATGCTCCGAACTCTCCGTATTCGGCGAGCAAAGCCTCCTCTGATATGTTAACGCGTGCCTGGCATCATACGTTTGGTTTGCCGATCCTGATCAGCAATTGCTCGAACAACTATGGCCCATATCAGTTTCCTGAGAAACTCATTCCTGTGATCATTCTCAATGCGCTGGCTGGCAAGCCCCTGCCGATTTATGGGACGGGCGAGAATGTGCGTGACTGGCTGTTTGTGGAAGATCATGCCATCGCGCTCTATCAAGTGCTGACAAAAGGCACTGTCGGCCAGACGTATAATATTGGTGGGCACAATGAAAAGCAGAATATCCAACTGGTCCGTGAGATCTGCCGGATCATGGATGAACTCATGCCGGAGTCACAACATGTCCCACATGAGAAACTGATCACCTTTGTGACTGATCGTCCCGGGCACGATTTGCGTTATGCCATCGATGCTTCGAAGATGCAAAACGAATTGGGGTGGCGCCCTGCGGTGACGATCGAAGAAGGCTTGAGAAAAACAGTGAGTTGGTATTTGAACCAACAGCAATGGTGGCAGAACTTATTGAATCGCGGTCACAGCCATGAACAAAGACGAGGCACGACGACATGATTTATGTCTTTGGAAAACATGGTCAGGTCGCAACCGAATTGCAACGTGTTGCTGAGCGGGCACAACGTCAGATCCATTGTTTTTCCAGTGCGCTCGCCAATTTTAATGATGCCTCCAGCATTGAGGAGGCGCTGCGTCAGATTCCTGCTCGATCGATTGTGATCAATGCCTCGGCTTATACGCAGGTTGATCTGGCAGAAACCGAAGTCGATCTGGCACAACGTGTCAATGCGACAACGCCGGGGAAGATTGCGCAGTGGTGTCACGAGAACAATTGCCCGTTAATACAGCTTTCAACGGACTATGTGTTTTCTGGTCAACAGAAATCGCCGTATCAGGAAGATGATCCAGTGGGGCCATCGAGTGTCTACGGAAAAACGAAACTGGAAGGCGAACAGTTGGTGCTCACTTCCAATCCGCAGTCAATTATCTTGAGGACATCCTGGGTATTCAGTGCGCACGGGCGAAACTTTGTCAAAACGATGTTACGTTTATCAAAAGAACGTTCCCAGATGCGAGTCGTCGCCGATCAATTCGGAGGGCCGACATCAGCAACTGCCATCGCTCAAGCCTGCTTAAAGTTAGCAGATCAACTCGACGATCTCTCGGCTGACCATTCTGCCTGGGGGATTTATCATTTTGCAGGGACGCCGATTGTCAGTTGGGCACAGTTCGCTGTTGAAATCTTTCGACAAGCCAACGTCAATGTGCCCGTGGAGCCGATTGCTTCCAGCGATTATCCGACACCTGCCAAACGACCTTCGAATTCGGCGCTCGACTGTTCGAAGATCAAAGTTCAATTTGGGATTGATCCCCCGGATTGGAAAAGAGATCTTCAGGATGTCCTGAGTGAAATTGCAATGCATCAGGATTCGCGTTGATCATGTCCATTCAGGTTTTGTGTGTGGGAAAGCGGTTCTCACCCTACTTCGCTTTCATCTATTGAGTAGAAACATCAATCATGACTTCATCGGGACCGATTCAACGAAAAGGGATTATCCTGGCTGGCGGTTCTGGTACCCGGCTGCATCCCAGTACGATTGCTGTCAGCAAACAGCTCCTGCCAATTTATGATAAGCCGTTAGTGTATTACCCCCTCTCGACCTTGATGCTGGCGGGCATTCGGGATCTGTTGTTGATCTCGACGCCTCATGATATTGGAGGGTTTCAGAAACTTCTCGGTGATGGGAGCCGATTCGGGATTTCTATTCAGTATGCGATTCAAGAGCAACCCCGCGGTTTGGCGGATGCGTTTATCGTGGGGCGAGAGTTTGTTGGAGATTCGAAGTCTGCACTGGTCCTCGGCGACAACATTTTCTTTGGGCATGGTTTAACGGGGAATCTGCAAAAGGCCAATCAACGGGCAAAAGGGGCGACGATTTTTGCATACCCAGTCGAGGACCCCGAACGATATGGTGTCGTGGAGTTGTCAAAGGATGGTAGAGCGATTTCGCTGAAAGAGAAGCCGGCCAAACCGAAATCGAATCTGGCGATCCCTGGTCTTTATTTTTATGACGAACAGGTTGTGGAGATTGCAGCGAACCTGAAGCCCTCGGCGCGTGGGGAGATTGAAATCACAGATGTGAATCGAGCGTATCTGGAACGAGGAGAATTGTTTGTTGAGAATTTTGGGCGAGGGTCTGCCTGGCTGGATACCGGGACGCCTGATTCGATGTTACAGGCCAGTCAGTTTGTGGAAGTCATTGAGAAAAGACAAGCCCTCAAGATCGCGTGTCTTGAAGAAATTGCGCTCCACATGAATTACATTTCTGTCGAAGAGCTCTCAAAAATTGCAGAGTCCATGAAAGGCGATTACGGCGATTACATCCGCAAGATCACGCGCTTGTATGCAGAAAACCGAGATTGAAACGATCTGCTGCTAGTTTTTGAGTTGGGACTGTTTTTGCTGGTACTTGTCGTACAAACGGGTGTGTCGACTTTGCAGGTCGACGGGTTTGCCGAGAATGTAGGCGGCGGTGACTTGTGTCGTGGTTTCCAAAGGGAGACCGTTGGTGATTATCAAGGTTGCATCTTTTCCGACTTCCAGAGAGCCCATGCGATCATCGACACCCAGGATCTGTGCAGCAGAGAGTGTGATCGAACGCATGGCATCATCGGCGGATAAGCCGTAGGCAACGGCAGTGGCGGCGTGATAAGGCAAGTTGCGGGCATTCCAGGATCGTCCTCGAGTGCTTCCGGAAATGCAGTAGCGCACTCCTGCTGCCTGGAGACGAAGCGGGAGCGTGTAGGCTTCGTCGTAGGCGTCGTAGCGCTCAAGAGGAACACGATGAATGGAGGAAATAATGACCGGGACGTCAAACTTGACTAATAGCGGAGCACACA
>JBGSVC010000199.1:0-12895 GCA_041753175.1 Planctomycetaceae bacterium | reverse complement strand
AGCAAATCCGCAATCGGATCATTCAGCGGTAATTCGTCAAGCGCCCGACCAGTCGCATTCAAAATCTCCGCATAAAGCTGATTAGCTTTCGCAAAATGATCTTGCAATTCAATGAGTTTCTGCGAGGAGAGCACATCCTCTTTCTTTAGCGAAAACGTCGTCGTAAATTGCAACGGCTCAATGGTATTGTCCATCAACGTGAGCAACTCTCGAATCGGCGAACTGATCGATTGTGGCAATGCATCTGTCTGCAACACAGCAGAGATCTCACTCTCCATCGACCCGATATCATTGGTAAACTCCTGGGTTTCCAACGACAACCGATATTGTTCCACAGCAAATGCCTGCATCACATGCCGGGCATCAAATGCTTCCATTCGATTGATCCAGGTCGACACCATTTCCTGAAGCGCTCGCACATCTCCCAACCGGTTGACAACATGCACGGTGATCTCTGGCTGGTTTTCCTGTTCTCCAAACTTGCGAATTTCTGCATCGACCTGCTGAAGCTTTTGATAAAACGCTTTTCCGGAGTCGATGACCTTTTTCAAATCGGGAGCCTGTGACGGCGCCGTTGGTACGAGCGTCCAGAATCCGATCCCTCCCCCTGCGTTCCCACCCCCAGCAAACGCAATCGATTCTGCATCCGATTGCAACTGGCGTCCCAAAACCGTCACTTCAAAAATCGTTGCCATCACTTTCGAAAGCGCTGCATTGACAGGCTTATCTCCAGCCAGCGAATCGAAGTTGATCGCCGGAGTCGCGGTATCAATAATCATCGTCTGGGGACTGGCGACCACAGTATGATTGGAGTTGTAATTGAGAGGCAGCCACGTCAGGAAATCTTCCTGCAAGTCTGCCGCTTTCTGAGCAATCATGGAGGCTTCCAACAGACGCCTTGGTCGTAGCGACGCTGCTACCGCTTGCTTACTTTCTTCGCTGGCACCCTGGAAGGAAATGACATCTTCACCGATCACCCGTTGCTCCGAACTCAATTCCGCCAGACGACCTTGCAGATTCATTGTCCCCTGTCGAAATCGATCGGCAAACCGCTTCATCAACCGTGGGTCTTCAGCGAGGATTCGTGCCAGTTCTGCTTTGAGTTCCTCGCGCATCTTGAGGACCTCCTGCAGCCTTTTAATATACTCTTCATCAAGGTCATATTCCGCCAACTTGCGCGGATCCAATGGCTGACCACCATTCTCCTTCTCCAGCTTTTCCAACAAAGCCAAAGTATCCTCTGTATAGATCAGATGCATCTTTTGCACTTTCTGGACAAGCTGAGCCAGTTTTGCGTCTCGCTTGGCACTTTCGTATCGGCTCGTCAATTCTGCCAAGCGTTCCCGCGCTCTGAGCACCAACTGCCAAGCTACCCGAATATTCCGGTCACGAGCCTCGTCTTCCACCTGCAACGCTGTCCACAACGCTTCCTGAGCCGGACTGATTTGCGATGTCCCAATCTCAGAAATCTGCAAGCCCACAAACGCATAAGGCGTCTCTTTGGTTCGTCCCACCAATTGGGCAATGATCTTTTCGCATAGCTCCAGGGAAGCATTCCCTGAATTCAGGTGCTCATCAAAAGTCGTTGTCCAAACAGCCTTCGACTGACGTTCCTGCATCAATAACCGCAATCGATTCTCGGTCGTCTGGAGTTCCTCTTCCAGTTTCTTGAGCGTCGGCGAAATATACATCTCAATCTTCTCACGCGACTGCCCTTCGAAACTTCCGGCATACTGATCGATCTGCAATTTCATTTGCTGGCTGGACCCCTTCTGCCCTCGATCAATATCCATCAGGCGCTTGTTCAATGGATTAGACGGCGGCTTTTCATCGGACCCACTTGAAGGATCGCGTTTCGATTTTTCTCCATCATCGCCAGGGGGCTTTAATCGCGAGCCTTCTCCTGCCTTCTGATCAGGTTGCTTGAAACTTGATTCTTCATTCTGCTGCGTTGTTCCTTCTTCTTTTATTGACGACGACTGAGAATCCTCTTCCGTCGATTCCTGCATAGTTGCTTCGTCTTGCTTCATCCCCTCTTTGGAGACATTCAACTCCGCACGGTCAGCTTCCGATGTCTTTGAGGCCTCTGTTTTCTTCAATGCTTTTTCTTGAGCAGACGTATTTGCAGTCGAAGACTTGGCATTATTGCTTTCACTTGATGCACGCTCGCTCGGGTTTGATGCAGACGTTCCAGTCTCAGATTTTTGATCCGTGGATGCTCCTTGTTTTCGACTGGAAGCTTCACTGGGAGTCTCGATAGAGGGGCGACTCTCCAGCACAGGACGCTCCCCCTTCGAAGTCAATGACTCTTCCGCCATAGTCGTCTCTTGATCGATCTTCTGATTGATCATGTCTTGAGCGTCAGCCATTTCACGCGATGGCGCTTCACCAGACGATGAATCTGGCTTTTGAAAGGCCGACATTTCCCCTTCTGTCTTCGGGACAGAATCTACGTCAGCCATTTGAGGGGTTGGGCTCTGTTTGCCGGTGGGGTCTTCCGACTCATGCTCCACAAGATTCAGCGTCTCCTGATTGCCATCCATCAGATTCTCGGCTGCTTCTCGAGAATCAAAAACCCGCACTTCATACGTCAACGACTGACCATCCGCGAGTCCAAACTCTTTGAGATCCAATTCCACTTTGGCATTCACCTGTTGTCGATCGGATTGTTTCCCCAACGGAATGTCTTTGACCGTCATCTTAGGCTGTTCAGGATTCTCAGGGTCACTTTCATAAATAACCAATTGCGCATGAGAGATTCCCAAATCATCTTTGGCCTGAAACTCAATCAACACTTTGTCATCTGGCCTCACAGCCGTCTCGTTGGACGGACTGATAATTTTCACCGTGGGTTTCTGATCACGAATCATCTCGATCCGACATTGAGGCTGATATTTATTCTGCAATCCATGCACCTCCGTCAGTAACGGCGAAAACTTCACAGACGCTGCAACAACCTGACGAAAAGTCAGCCAGCCGTCAGCCTGCTCTTGCAACGTCAGTTGCTGTCCATCCTCAAAAACAATATCTGCCCGTGAACTCTTGGCCTGAGGTAAAATCAGGACCTCAATCAGGCTCCCCTCGATCGCTGTCAGTCTTTTGGGAATACGATCAAACTCTTTCACCGGTTTGTTCGTATATGCAGGCGGTCTGACGATCAGACGTGCCTTGAGAATCTCCGGACGGTCTGCCACAACCACCGATTTCCATGAAGTCATACCATCGCCTGCGAATACTCGGAAATCGAATGAATCCAAAGCTTTGGCTTGCTGCCACTGCAGTTTCTGTTTGTCTTTGCTGGATGGGTAAAGATCATAATCTTTGGATTCAGACGTCAGTACGCTGCGCGTTTGCAGGGTCGCTTGAGGCAACATCTTCCCGGTCATCACTGCAGAAATCGATATCGGCTCATTGCGGGCTGCCACCTCGGGCACGTCTTGAAGCTCAATCGACGTCAGGGAGACTCGAGAAAACGGCATCGCCAGACGCTGCAATAATATCATGCTTTCGCGCGGGTTCCCCATCCAATAAAAGGAAAGCAGCGCCAGCCCGAGAGCAAACGTCGATACGCCCCAGATCCATTCTCCACGACCTATAATCTGATTCGGATGAACCTGCGATTCAAATGCAATCGCTTCGTTATGGACCAATGCCGACATCCCGGGATGCACCATTTTCGTATAGGCATCCTGAGCTGTTCCCAGGTGGGTCACTGTCTGCCAACGTTCTTCCAATTCCGGAAGCGATTCATCCACATGCTCGGCTAACTGCTTGAGACTGCGTCGCCGATGCCATGTTCTAAAAGCGGCACTCACAAACACAATTGCTGTCAACACAACGACTGAAAGCGTCAGCCCCATACGTGACGACATTTCACGCAGCGCCCACGTCTTATCGATGACGATCGCGACAAGAATCGCCAGAAACAGCGTTCCCAAACCAAGTAACAGCGAAGTCCACAGCCCTGAACGGACATGGCTTTGTCGTATTTTCTTGAGTTTGTGATGCAAACTCTCTGGAAGCCGATGGGCTGAAATTGAATGACTCATAAAACTCTCTCCTCACATTCAACGAAAAAGTTGCGCCGAATTTCCACCCAATGATTCTTCAGATTCCAAAACCACATTTGACTTTGATTCGATCGGGTCATAACAACCCTTTTTGCTTGCGAACAAACCACTCCAGACTCAGACATCCCGTAATTAACCACAACAGCGGCCAACGATTCCACAACGGTGTCATCTCAATCTGACTTTTGATTTCCGGTTCGAAATTGGTTAGCTCAAAGAGTTCACTGATCGCCAAAGGCGAAATGACCTGTCCGCCCGTGGCCTCAGAGATTTGCTGCAAAAGCGGCAAATTCAATTCTGTGTTGATCATCTCGGTACTTAACCGGGTTTCAACGGCAATCAGTGTCGTGGCCGTTTTTTCATTGGGCGTCAGTTGCTCTTCCAAAGCCACAATCGTCTCACCGGCAGGTTCAAGTGAATAAACGCCCGCCCCAGGCTGTTCAAAGACTCCACGATACAACCCCGGCACCTGCACATCTTCAGTGAGTTCGAGTGTCTGTGAGATCTCTGACTGACTTCTGGCGACCACCTGCACAACTCCTGAACGCACAGGCTGGCCACTGGGATCTGTCAGGCGTACCATCACACTGACATCCTCACCCTGAGCATAACGCGTTTTATCAGTTTGAATCTTGACCATCTCAGTTCCACCCGCCAGCTCAGCCGCCGTCATCCAGCGCAGCAACTGTCCCCAAAATCGATGATGGAACTTATCTCCTTGTCGAAAACGTAATTGATACGTCGCGGGCGCTGCCAAAAACACCACATGTCCTTTTCCGACTTGTTGCCACGATAGAAAACTCCCGATGTGAGGCAATGAACTCAACTGATCGGCGTCGACAGAACTCTGTCCGGCTGGCATCAGCTTCGCAACGATCAAACTCCGCGCAGAGACCTTCAATTGATGATAGTCCGACATACCCGTTACCGGAATTCGAGAGTAAATCTCTTGCCACATCTGTCGCGACGACGCCGTTGTTTCAGAGATCATCATCGCAGGATGCAACTCCCCTTCGGCTGTCAGTTCCAGGGCATAGCTATTCCCATTCTCCAGCGTGCGGGTTGATCTTTCGACCGGCAATAATCTTCCCAAAGGCAAATCGCCATGAACCTTGGGCAGATACTCCTGACCTGCCAGAAAGATCACATTACCCGATCGCTCCGTGACATACTTAACCAGCGTTTCCTGTTGTTCGACAGTGAGTTGATCGACAGTCAGATCACCCAGAATCACAACATCATAGCGCCCCCAGTCTTCGATACTCCTGGGCAATCCCCCCATGCGAAACGCGTCTCCGGTTAAAGAGATCTGAGGCGAAAACAACGCTTCGTCATGTTCAATGTGTTCGTCACGTCGAAACAACTGCTGCAAATATCGAAACTCCCAGCGTGGATAATGGTCTGCCAATAAGACGCGGAGTTTGTCTTTGATGACTTCCACAGACACAACCACCGAATTGTTTTTCACCGTCGCTTCTTCCGGGACAGACTCCACGACGATTTCATATTCGCTGCGCCCCAGTTGATCGGTAGGAACTTCGAAATTGATGCGACGATCAACATCATTACCGTCGAACTCGAATTGCTGAGTGTTGATCACCTCCCCATTTTTGAGCAGCTTGATGCTGGTTGTTTCTCCCAGACAATCATAGGCCGAGACGATCGCGCGAATGAGCGCCTGGTCGCCTTGCACGACCGTGGTCGGTGCAGAAACCCGATGCAGAATCACATCACGTCGTGATGTTGAATTTCCAATGGGAACCGCATAAATGGGGACCCCTTGCAACTCTTTAGCCACATCACCGGGTAGTGCAGACCCCACAAAATTGTGACGACCCTCCGTCAACAGCACCGCAAAACGGACGTTCTGATTTCTTAACTCACTTTGCAGCGCCTTCAGAGCCGAGGAAATATCGGTATTGATCTCGCTATCAGGATTCTTCTCAGGCTGCTCTGTCAAAGAAACGGTTTTCACTGACAGGTCGGAGACTTCCTCTCGATCCTCGGTTTTGCCCGGGAGCTTCAATAAGTCGTGCCAGTCGGATTGCCCGGAATTTCCGGAGCCTCCCGATGCGGACTCATCAAATCCATAACGAACCAGCCGACAGGATGCTGGCAATTTGGCAAAAAGTGATTCTTCCAATTCCGTCAAATAATTTTCAATCAACTCTCGTCGCGTTGAACCGATCGTGGAGGTTGAGTAACTTTCAGACCCTCGTTCCATGAGAACGTCCTGACGATATAGACTTGCAATCCTCGAAAGTTGACCCGTCAAACGCTCTAATGCAGCCACAACCGTATCCAGTTCCATACTCTCAACGGAGTTCTTTGAAGGGTTGATAGACTTGGTATCAGTTTCTCGCGTTTGTCTTAAAAACGCGTTGACAGGTCCATTCAACAGCGACGTTACTTCACCCTGCATTTCCAGTATCGATTCATTTTCGAATGCATTGTCCTGAGTCTGTTTCAACAGATCCCCTAAGCGCACCAGCGTCTGTTGCAACTCCAGAAACTGACGATCACTGCCTTCAACCCTCATCGGCTGAAGACGCCACTTTCGATAGGCATTGGCCATCCCGATTGCCTGGCGTGAACACATCAGGCTGCGTTCAATCGCCGAGAGTTCTCGGGCAAACGAAGAATCGAGTTCCTGAGTCGCCATCCACCCCACCATGTCGGGCGTTGTCAGTGAGTCCACGACATCCATACTGGGGCTGCGGTCAACCAGGATCGCCACCGATTGCGATTTCGAGTGACGCGACTCCTTAACAATCATCGGCTGCATCACCATCCACACAATCGCCACGAGTGCCAGCACGCGCGTACACAAAAAGATCGTCGACCAAAACGAACCCAGCACGCGACGTTCACGCCAGATCATCAGCGCCAGCAGTGTGACCAGGACCAACAGCGCCATCAGGCCCCCATTCAGTCCGAAGGGCGTATCGAATGACAGTTGCGTATTTTCAGGAAGATTGATCATAGGGAGTTTTGGTCGATGTGATTAAGTTTCAATGTCACTAAAAGGGGATCGTCAACGTCAGAAGTCATATAGACGCACTCATCGCCTGAGTGCAGTCCCAAAACGCAGGCTTGAGGATCTCGAACTTAAAAACAATTCGAGCACAAACGCGACCAGCAAACACAAGAGCGCTGATTTCCACAGTGGCGTCTGTGGCAATCCCGACGATGCCAGATCGAGTTGAGAACGAACAACCTGACTGGCTGAACGTTCTGAAAACGAATTCTCGTTCGTCTGATCCAATCGTGCCCACACGACAGATTCCATCTCAGAGAGAAATGCTTCGTCAGACTCAGTGATCACCGTCAAATCCGATTCACCCGGATCACGCCCCACGCTGTATGGCAGACTGATCGACGATTGTTCGTTTTGCTGAATTGTCAGTCGATAGACGCCCGGCAAGTCGATCTCTCTCCAGACTAACGGAATCGACGTCACACCGGGATCAATCACGCGTGATTGCTTGCGTCCAGTCGGTGAAACCAGCGTGGCGGTGACTTCTGCCTCAGGAACATCCGGGTTGGCTGTCCACAGATATTCCAGAGGCTGACCGGGGAGAAGGTTGTATTGAATGCCATTGGGTGATGCCAGATAGGCCAGCCAGTCATTAATCAAAACCACAAAGGATTTGGTCAACGGGAGATTGGTCCACTTCTCATCAAGAGGAAAGTTCATCAGAAAGATACGCCCCTTGCCGTAGTACGATTCGACCGCCATCGGCGATCCTCGGCCGCTTTTCAACAACAGTCGATAATCTTGAGTACGGTTGGCTAGATCGAGTTGATACTCGCGATAGACCTGCACCTGATCGATATCCAGTCGCTGAGTATCAGCCAGCAAGGCGGTCGCGGGATGTGATTGATCGGGGGGATGCAACAATCCACTTTGTCCGGGTTCACGACCATAATCTTTCAGACCCTTGATCTGACAGGGGATGATGCCGTTTCCCTGATCGAAATAGTTCTGATTGACCAACCGGACATCTGTGCTTTGTCCCAAAGTTATCCACAACCCTCCGCCGCGATCAACAAACTGCTTAATCTTCTGGATTGCCTCAACGTCAATTTCTCCACTGACATTGAGCATCATGACCACGTGACAAGTGTCCAACGATTCATCCAGTATTTGCCTGGGCTCGATCACCTTGGGAACAAATACCGAAGACCAGACCCCTTCAAGATCCACTGCAGCAGTGGGTTGATCTCCAAGCGCCGCCCGAACAAAATCCGCTTCTGTCGCGATTCCGGGTAGGCTCTCCTTTTCTGCAACAATGAGCATCGGAATCTTTTCTACGATTTCAATTGAGATCGTCGCCATGTCATCGGCTGCCAGTCGGTCGTCGCTGGTTAATTCGCATTCGACCAGATGGACCCCAGGTGTTTTAAACTGATGCACCCATCGCAATGACTGACTTTCACCGGAAACAACTTTCTGAGTCGCGACCCGAGCTTCTTCCTGACCATCCACTTTCCAGATCAATTCAGTCGCCTCAGCATCGAGCTGACCATAATTTTTAACCTCTGCCAGCAACACAACAGGCTGCATCGGACTGCTGCGTGTCGATGAGGTGTTCAGTCGTTCTATTCCCAAATTGACAACACTCGTCTGTTCAGGACTGGTCGTCAGACAACAGACTTCGACACGGGGAGTTCGACTCTGAAAACCATCGATCAATTGCTGCCAGCGATACTCCGCTTCGCCACTCCAGGTGACGGCTTGTCGATCCGCAAGGACAAAGAGTTGGCAACTGGATAGTTTTTGATTGAATGGGAGGGCCGACACAGCTTGAAGAGAGTCCAGCAGATTCGCTTGCCCCTGGGTGCATTTGAGTCCCTGAATTGTTTCAACCAGTTTCTGCTTGCCTTCGGCAGTCATCTGCACGGCATCTTCGGTGAGGAATCGTGGACCATTGGCCATCATCGCCACCCAGACTTCATCTCGTGACGTGAGCTGATCAAGCACCGAAAAAGCCTGCTGCTTTAGACTCTCAAAAAGCGTCTGGCCGGAAGCGTTCTGAAAATCGGTCGACAATGAATCGTCGAGCAGGATCACGACCATCCGGCTGACAGGCGGTGTTGAAGCCACCGTTGTGTCGACCAAGGGTCGCGACAGAGCAAAAATCAAGGCCCCCAGCGCCAGACAGCGCAGAAACAAAATGAGATACTGCTCAATTTTGTTCCACCAGTTTCCTCGTGGAACATCATCAAGCAGAAAGCTCATGGCCCCCCAGGGAATCGTGTCGCGTTGCTTTTTGTGATAAAAATGCAACACGATCGGGATACCGACCAATGGAATCGCCAGTAAAAACAGACCACTCAGAAATGTCATAACACGTTCACTCTCATCGGTACCATGTCTTCTCGTGACGCTGAAATGAAAATAACTTCTCAGCGGGATCTTTGCTTCATTTTATTTTGGAACGCACGTTTGCGCAGATAATAGGCTAACCCTTCTCCCAGATCCTCCTGCGTTGACAATGAATGCAAATCGCAACCCAGGTCCAGACAGATCTGCTGCAAAATGTCTCGATGCTGTTTCATCTTCTCCAGGTAAATCCCGCGAATGGCTCCAGGGTCGACATCCAGCCAGCGTGATGGCTGTTCCAGATCTTCAAAGCGGGCGCGATATCGAAAGTCAAAACTGATCTCCTCGGGCGCGAGGACTTCAAACAACATGACATCATGCCCTCGGGCAGAAACCTGAGTCAGTGCGTCTTTGAGTTCCACCAGATTCGTGAAGAAATCTGAAACCACGATGACCATCCCCTTGCGTTTGAGTTGAGGCAGCATTTCCAACAGCGCCAGCCCGACTCTGGACGATCCCTGGCAGGGCGTCTTGATGAGCGCTTCCATAATTGTCTGCAGGTGCATCGGACTTTGTTTGGGCTTGAGAAACTGACGGATTTCTGCATCAGCAATCGTCACCCCCACACTGTCACGCTGTCGGACAAGCAGTCGCGCCAGACAGGAAACCAGCAAACGGGCATAATCGAACTTCGAGACTGTCGAAAGACCAAAACGCATCGAACCACTGACATCGAGCACGATGAGCGCCTGAAGATTGGTTTCGTCATCGTATTGTTTAACGTAGTACCGATCATTGCGAGCAAACAATTTCCAGTCGAGACGTCGCAGGTCATCTCCTTGTGAGTAAGGACGATGCTCGGAAAAATCCGTGCAGCCCCCTTTGTGTGTCGATCGATGTTTGCCTGAGAGAACTCCATTCACAGTCGTCTGAGCGAGCATTTCCAGATGATTGACCGACAGCAGGGCTTTCGAGTCGAGCAGATCTGCGACCGTCATTTCTGATGACATCGCAGGCGATGCCGCTGAACTGACGACCTTGGTCGCCGTCGTCCTGGCTTCCTTGCCGCGAAGTGAATCAAGAAACGATTGTGCGCGTGAATTTGACACACGAAACCCTTCAGACCAGGTAAACTTTAATTGTGAAACGCTCGAAAGACACTGTCGAGTCGAATACCATGATATCAACAAGGAGAACTGCCGGTACGATCCTTCAGAGAGGTGCATTCGGAAAGACCGGCCGGCAGTCTCATTGTTTATGGTGTCATTTGGTTAGTTCTGTAGCTTGCGGGCATGCTTTAACAGGCTTCCGATGATCTGATCAGAATCAAACCCTTTGGCTTCGGCATTGAATGTCGGGATAATCCGGTGACGTAGCACTGGTCCTGCCACGGCTTCGATGTCAGCCGTGGTTGCATGATGGCGTTCGTTCAACAGCGCCCGAGCTTTGGCCGCGATGATCAACGCGATACTTGCTCGAGGTCCGGCGCCGTATTGCACGATGTCACGCAATTCCTCGGGCAGCATGCCTTCTCCAGGGCGACTCATGCGCACCAGATCCACGGCATACGAATAGACATGGTCAGCCACAATGACCTGCTTGACCAACGCCTGCATCGTATGCAAAATTTCGGCGTTGATGATCGGTTTGAGTTGATAGGCATAGCTTGTTGTTTGACGACGGCAGATTTCGTGTTCAGCTTCCCGACTGGGATACTTGACGTGGATCTTCATGATGAAGCGATCCAGTTGCGCTTCCGGGAGTGGATAGGTCCCCTCCACTTCGATAGGGTTCTGAGTCGCGAGGACGAAAAAGGGATCGGGCAACGCATAGGTTTTGCCGGCAATCGACAACTGTTTTTCTTCCATCGCTTCCAGCAGGGCGCTTTGTGTTTTGGGAGGCGTCCGGTTGACTTCGTCGGCTAACAGAAAATTACTGAATACTGGCCCCTGAATAAATCGGAACTCACGTCGCCCAGTGGTGCGATCCTCTTCAAGCACTTCTCCCCCCGTGATATCGGTAGGCATCAGGTCGGGGGTGAACTGGATGCGAGAGAAACTCAAATCCATTAAACCAGCAAGTTTGGAAATCAGCATCGTCTTGGCAAGCCCTGGCATCCCCTGCAGAATGCAGTGTCCTTTGCACAAGATGCCGATGGTCAATTCATCGATGACTTCCTCCATCCCGACAATCACGTGGCTGAGTTCGGCTTTCATCTGCCTGAAATAGCCTTGTTGTTTCTTGATGAGTTCAGCCAGTTGACTGGCATCGTGAAGATTTGCGACGTTAGGTGTCATGGTGCTCATAGTTGCGGGTCCATTGAGGTGATAATGGTGTGGAGATGTCCGTCTAGTGATCTACGCTTGAATGATCATTTTGGTTTGAAATGTAATGGTATTCTTCGTGATTATTCCTGAGATTGAACAAACGCCAACGCTTCAACGACACTGATCAGTGCGTCGTGATTGGCATCAAGTAAGGAAAATTGCTCATCGGTCCCCAGAAACTCTGCACGTGTCAGATCGTGATCCTGATTTTCATCCATCCCTGCAAACCATTCAGGAGCCGGAAGATTCACTTTCGGAGTGGACGAAGTCGTTTTCTTCAAACTGACAGGAACATTGAGGATTTCATGCACCAACGGGCCTTGGGCGAACGTCAGACGAAGTGGAGCGCGGACTTCATCAGCAGCCAGTTGACCATCACCATTGATGTCCAACGATTCAAACACGTCCGGGAATGCCTGTTGCTCTCGAACCGACAATCGACGATCACCATCAGTATCGACGTGGCGGAATAATGGAAAGCCGTCGATTGCAGCACCGATCGATATCTGACCAAGCTGGTCGGCTGAGCCTTTCAGACTCGGATTCGACCAGGCGGAGATTTCCAGTTGCGAGTTGTCCCACGGCACCACGATCGTCTCCCCCATCGACGAGACCGGCTGCCCTTTGTGTGACAAGCTGAGAAGTTCCAGACTGGGTGATTTCTCTGTTCGCAAGAGTTGCTTGATCATCTGTCCCATCGGCTGGACGACTGATTGCTGATCGGGATTGATCTCGATCGTTTGACACTGATACGAAACAGAAAGCACTATATCACTGGGTAAAGATAAAAAGTCTTTGAGGACAAGGGCCGCATTAAGGGGATAAGAATTCTGTTTCATCCAATTTGCATATGAACTCTCAAGCTGCTGATGCCTTTGGCCCTGATACATCGCCGAAAGTTGCTGGTCTTTCATGCGCCAATCGTCTGCCAGTTCACGTGAAACCGGGATCAGCTTGATTGGCCACGACAAGATATCGGGAACAACTCCTTGAGAGGCAGCAGCCAGGCACTCCTCAACTTCAAGAACCTGATTGTGATTGGCATCAGCAAACATGATCGACTTGGAAAGTTCACGAAACTCAAGGATGGAGATCATGCCGTTGTGATCCTGATCAGCCATCAGCCACAGCGGTGCGATACGAGCTCTTTGACTGCTGTAACTGGATTGCAA
>JBGSVC010000198.1:0-9365 GCA_041753175.1 Planctomycetaceae bacterium | reverse complement strand
AAAAAGTGTCCGCCGGGTGTTGGCTGGCTGAAGATGCCCAAATGAAGACGCGCACCTGTCTGGATGCGAAACGTAGTATCGATGTTCCGTAGTGTATGCATATTAGCGTTTGAGTCGTGTTTTGACGTAGTCGGCTAGGAGTTCAAATGCTTCAAATTCCTGATCGCCGGCGGTCTTGTCGACGATGATTTCGAGTCTGTCGAACTCGCGAAGTATTTCTTCGGCAGGGAGAAGATGAAGTCGGGTGGCAATGATGGCGGCTTCGATAACGGCATGTTTGGCGCGATTAAAACCAAGAAAGGGTCGAACATTTCGTCGTCTCAAAACGTCAGCATGCAGGGTCGTGCGTTCCTCTTCATCCTCGAAGGATGTGATCTTGAACTCAAAAGACTGGCAACAATCGGCAAGCTGCACTCCCTGGATGAGTTCTGCTGCAATGCAATCGGGGAGGGTCTGGAATTCGCCAATCGCACCGTGGGCGATGAGCAGCACATTGTCGGTAATATGAAAAACACCTTCGGGGTGTCGTTTAAGATTTTGATAGGTCATCGAAGACTTGAACGGGCGAAGGACAAGATGTGTCAGATCAGGGTCGGTCACCGGCCCCATCGGAGCAAGATTGATCGTGCCCGAGGGGGAGCGTGTCGTGATAAGACCTTCAATGATCATAGGCATGGCTTATCTCGCTGAACACGTGCAATACAGGAGAGAATAACCGAAGCAGCGGATGCGAAAACGATCCTTCTATCATCGATGATTTGAAGCAAAGTTCAAGTGGACATTCGCAATTGGAGTTCAAGCCACAAGCAAATCGTCAGCATGGAAGAATACTCCAGGCTGCATTACGAAACGATCAGGTGGTCAATCAGAATTGTTTGCGCTGGCGTGAACTCGGTATACGCATCGCTTTACGATATTTGGTGACCGTGCGTCTGGCGAGTTGATAGCCACGCTTGGCAAGTTCGTCGACGATCGCGTCGTCGCTGAGAGGGTTGTCTTTATCTTCGGCGTCAATGACTTCGCGAAGCTTGAGACGGATGATATCCCAGGCAACTTCTTCACCATTGGCATCGGTCGTTCCACCACCGAAGAAGCGTTTGAGAGGGAAAAGACCACGTGGAGTCTGAATCCACTTGTCGTCGACCGCGCGGGAGATGGTCGTCACATGAACGCTGACGACATCCGCGATTTGCTGCATTTTCAGCGGAACAATGAATTCTTCGCCGAGATTCAGAAAGTCAGACTGATAGTCGATAATCGCCTGCGCGACTTTCTTGAGTGTGTTGTTACGTTGTTCGATCGACTCGATGAGCCATTTGGCCGATTCGATTTTGCGCTTGATATACTCTTTGGTTTTTTCGTCGGGATTGTTTTGGAGCAGGGTAATATATTTTTGTGAGATGCGCAAACTGGGCGTAGATTCGTCTTCCAGTCGGATCGTCCACGTACCGTTTTTTCCTGGTTCCACAAAAACATCGGGCCGGACATTCTGGACCGTATCGGATTCGAACTTGCGACCAGGAAAGGGATCAAGAGTCCGCATCTCTTCCATGGCCATTTTGATCAATTCGATCGAATAGCCTGTTTTTCGTTCGATCAGTGGGAGTCGATTTTGGGCCATGTCATCGAGGTGAGAAGACAGCAGCGTGATGATGACATCTTTCAAAGGCATGTGATCGGTGACTTGCAACAGCAGGCATTCCTTGAGGTCGCGAGCCCCGACACCAGGGGGATCGAGTTGTTGGATCAGACGCAGGGCTGTCTCGGCTGTCGCAGGGTCGATGTGCTGTCCGTAAACCTGAAGGATTTCCGGAAGAGTCCCCTGAATACGTCCATTTTTATCGAGGTTTTGGATCAGGTATTCGGCAAATTCCTTAACCTCCGGATCGGCGTCGAAATAGTGAAACTGATCGAGGAGATAGTCCTGGAGTGATTGAGGACGGGAGAGAATGTTCGCCATTTGATCATTGGCACGATCGCCATCTTCTTCCATCCGATTGGAAGAAGGGCGTGGAGATTCCATAATGTTGTCTTCAGGCCAGTCCGACGACATTTCAAGCAGGCGCTCAAAGTCGGCTTCGCTGTTGTTGCCATCAACCACCATTTCCTCGCGTGAGATATCGTGGTTGTCGTCGACAGGCTCAAGGCTGCGTTCGTCGATGTCGGCTTCTTCACGTGACGTTTCTTCTTGATCCAGACCTGCTTCCAGTACAACGTTTTCTTCAAGTTCCTGTTCGATACGTTCCTGAAGTGCAAGGATCGGGAGTTGCAGGATTTCCATCGACTGGATCATGCGCGGGGCCAGCTTCATCTGCTGGCTCATTTTCATCTGTTGTGAAAAATTGAGATGCATGGTGTCAATGTGCTTTCAGGGAAGTCGTCAATAGGGATGCTGGATTGTAATTTCTTAATCGTGCCGACCGAAATCAATTGTGGGGTTCAGTGAGTGTTCTGTGGAAAGTGGTGTCCAGTGGTAACGGTTGAGTCAACTATTCTGGGATCATGTCGATGGTCATCAATGTGGTTAAAAGGATTGTCGACCTCTGAGGGCGTCGGCGAGCATTTCACGATTCGCGAATTCAAGCACGCTTCCAGAGGCGATGCCGCGGGCCAGTCGGGTGATTTTGATCCCACTGCCTTGCAGGAGGTTGGTGATGTAAAGGGATGTGCCATCGCCTTCGAGGGTAGGGTTCGTAGCCATGATGACTTCACGGATCTCCCCAGCGCGGACTCGTTTCATAAAAGCAGAGATCGTCAGGTCGTCGGGACCGATACCATCCAGTGGAGCCAGATGACCATGAAGAACATGGTAAAGACCTTGAAATGCCCCGGAGGCTTCCAGCGACGACATGTCTTTAGGTTGTTCGACGATGCACACCAGTGCACGATCTCTGCGAGAATCGCTGCAGATGTTACAGACCTCGGTTTGTGTGAAGCATTGGCAGACCGAACAGCGGTTAATGGTTTCACGAACCTTGCGAATCGCTGATGACAGGGCGAACGCGTCGTCCTGTTTACAGTTGAGAATATGATAAGCCAGACGTTCGGCTGATTTACGACCAATCCCGGGCAAATGTGCGAACTGTTCGATCAATTGACCAAACGCTTCGCCGTAGGGATGTTCGGTAGATTCAAATTTGGATTTTGGCATGTGGACGGTAGGTTATTTTTGAAAGGGTGTGAAATATCCTGAATGCTCAATAGGGATTATCGATTCTCCGTATCGAATAAAGGCATGATCGCCCGAAGCCACTTGTTACCTGTGTCCAAGTGGAAGGAGATCCTGAATCAGGCGTTGAATTTCCCCATGAGATCACTCAGACCAGGGATCGACATGCCGCCAGTGAGATCCTGAAATTGTTGGGCGACCAGCAGTTTGGCTTTTTGGAGTGCCTGATTCGTGGCAGCGACGACCAGTTCTTCAATCATCTCTTTGTCAGGTGACTCGAGCAATGAAGGATCGATCGTGCAAGTGATGAGTTGTTGTTGGCCGTTGACTTTGACGGTGACCATTCCTCCGCCGGCGGTGCCTTCAGCGTGGAGGTCGGCGAGTTTCTCCTGCATTTCCTGCATGCGTGAGCCCATTTGCTGGGCGTTTTTCATCAGTGAGGCCATGTTGGCCAGATCTTTAAACATGAGTGTGTCATCCTGAATGGCGCGCTGTCAGGATTTCCTCGGGGTGAGGGCCTCCTTGTTGGTCACGCGGGCTCCAAATATTTCGACGATCTGTGAGGCAAATGAATCGATTACGTCTTTGTTTTTCAGGTCAGCCTGTTGCTTTTGGCTTTGCTGAATGGCTTCATCCTCTTGAGCATCAATCAGCAGAAATCCGGTGGATAAGGACTGCCCTGTGATTTCCCGAAGAGACGATTTCAGACGATTGACGAGTTCTGGTTTTGACTCAAGATACTCTTTGCTGAAATTATAGCGTCTGCTGAATAAGAAATCTATGTGGTTTGGCCCAGAAATTGCACATCTGTGAATGCTTTTCAGATGACTACGCCATTTTTCATCAGGCGTTTTCATGAGTTGAGCAAGAATCTCATCTGCAGAAAATGTATCAAGTGGTCGCACAGAGGCGGCGTTGGGAGCAGGGGAAGATGAAGCTGGAGATGTCGGGGTTAAGGGAGCAGATATCGTTTGCTTGATTGGGTTTATGGCAGCGTCAGGTGCTAATTCAGGCGTTTTTTTTTGAGACACCACTGGTGTTTGAGATGTCAGCGCAGGTGTTTGGGAATTAACGTGATTGAGCAGCATTTTCAGCGGCTCGATTTTTCCCTCCGCGAGAACCTTGGCAAGAGCAGCAATGTTCTGAAGGTCTTCTAAAAGGCTGATTCGAATCAAAGCCAATTCAAGATATGGTCGCGATTGGCTGGCACGTGACATCTTGGCTTTCGCCTCAGCGAGAACTTGAAGAGCGGCCACGATACGCGGCAGTTTCCAAATCGAGGCGTGTTGTGACATGATGTCGCGCCGACCTTCACTGACGCTAAGCAACGGGACCATCGTTGCTCCGGATGCGATAATCATGAGGTCACGAAACAGATAGATGATCTGGTCAGCAAGATTGCCAATTTGTACGCCGTCAACCAGTGCAGAATCGAGTGCACCGAGGAGTTGGTCACGCTGGCCAGTAGACATGTAGGTAGAGAAGTCGATGAGGCGTTGATCAGGTGCCGTGCCGAGGAGTTGGTTGACATCGTCAGAGGTAATCCGGTCTTGGCCGAAGGCGAGGAGCTGGTCGAACAGAGATTGCGAGTCGCGCATCGACCCCCCTGCCCTGCGCGCGACAAGTTCGATGGCATCGGGATCGACTTCGATACCTTCCTGAGCAGTGATCGACGTGAGTCGGTCTATGATCTGCTGGTTGGCCATGGCCGCGAAGTCGAACCGCTGGCAACGCGAGAGAATCGTGTCGGGAAGTTTATGGGGCTCGGTCGTACAAAAGATAAATTTGACGTTGGGGGGAGGCTCTTCGAGTGTTTTCAACAGGGCATTGAAGGCCTCTTTGGTCAACATGTGGACTTCATCAATGATATACATCTTGAAACGGGTCCGCATCGATTTGACGGTGACATTCGCACGCAGGCTACGGATATCGTCGATACCGCGGTTGGACGCGCCGTCGATTTCAAGAACATCGACATCCTTGCCCGCAGAAATGCTGTGGCAGAGTTCACATTGATTGCACGGTTCGCCATCGACACAATTCAGACAGTTAAGCGCTTTCGCCAAAATGCGCGCCGCAGACGTTTTACCGACACCACGCGCCCCCGTGAAGAGGTAAGCATGAGCAACACGCCCCGCGGCGATGGCGTTTTTCAGAGCGCGTGCAATATGTTGCTGACCGATGAGATCTTCGAAACGCTGTGGGCGATAACGCCTGGCGAGGACGGTATAGGTGCTGTTGGAGGTTTCCATTCAAATAGTTTATCGGGTCAGGGATGTTGACTGCAATGATAGGAGAGATGTGAGTTCCTCCCAGGGGCGATACGCCGATGGGATGGTCGTCTGAATTTTAAGATCATTGAGCCCAAAGTCTCGATAGTCACTTCATGTCTAAGTTTGGATTTCACTTCATTGACGCCGCCGGAAAAGCTGTTTTCAGTCACTCGATTGGAAGGACAATGACGTTCCCGATCAAAGAGTCGAAACCTTTCCGCGCGAAAGTGGTTATTATAGTGAGTTGTTGGATAAAGTTGACTCGCTCGCTATCTGGTCTTCAAAGCCGGTCTTTCTATGGGAAAGTTCATCGATGTTCCATTTCATTCTCGCTGCATTTTTAATTCTGACGAGTGGTGTTTCGACCTTTGCACAATCTCCCGGTACGCAGCAACCTCTGCAACGTCGGCCTTTCCAGCAATTCGGCCCAGCTCAGTCACAGATGCTGCTAAATGTCGAGTTGAAAAAAGACCTCAACTATGCGGGTGATAACAACCCCCGTCACAATCTGGATCTGGCGATCCCTAAAGACCGTGAGGCTGGTAAGAAATTGCCAATCCTCGTTTTTATCCACGGAGGGGGTTGGCAGAACGGAAGTAAGGAGCAATCAATGCGTCAAGTGATACCGTTTGCAGCCCAGGGAAAATGTGCAGCGATTTCGATCAACTATCGCCTGAGTGGTGAATCTCAATGGCCGACTCAAATACACGATTGCAAGGCGGCTATTCGCTGGATCAAAGCCCATGCCGATGAGTACGGCCTTGACGGTGAGAAGATCGTGGTATGGGGGTCTTCTGCAGGTGGGCATCTGGTGGCAATGCTGGGTTTAACAGGGCCAGACGATGGACTGGAAGGGAACGTCGGCGAGCATCTTGATCAGAAGACAAAGGTCGCCGGTGTGATCAATTATTTCGGTCCCTATGATCTGTCCGACATGAGCGGCCCGACGATTCAGATGGATCATACAAGTCCGAATTCGCCGGAGAGTAAGATGCTGGGAAAATCTGTCGCTGATAACAAAGAGTGGGCACTATCAGCCAGCCCGAAGAAATACGTGAGCGCGGGAGATGCTCCGTTTCTGATTGCTCACGGCACCGTGGACCCGGTTGTGCCGTTTGGTGGTTCGGTGGAACTTCACAACAGACTCAAAGAAGTCGGAGTGCCATCGTGCCTGATAACCGTGGAAGGTGGATCGCATGGCTTTCAGACCGATGAAAAGATGCGAACAGCGATCGATCAGTTCATCGAACGTTGCTTTGCAGGATCGCCGCCTCAATTAGATGACTTCACAGTTGTGCCAAATGGGCGAGGGCTTATGCGGCGGTAGGTTAAGCGCAGAGCATTCGCGGTTTCCTGTGTCAGGAGTGATGATCGATCCCAAAACAAACCATCCCACGGACGCCACAATTATACCATCCCGCCGCGTATTATAGATTTGGATCCACCCCTTGCCAGAAAGCCTATCGACAAAAAGCCTGCCAGTGGCATACTCGCAGGGAGAGGGGCCGGTCTGGAAGGACCCATGACATCTTCTCCATATCGCGACACCGGCAATAGAATAAAGGCAAGCGACTGTAATCACATGTGATCAAAAACATTAAGGCTATTATGCACCCAGACTACTTCCCTTGCGGTCATGATTGTTTCATTGGGAGAAAGTACCTACCAAATCTCAAAAATTACGCCAAAACATCACCACCGAAACAATGTGGTTCTGCCCCCATCAAACCCTGCTTTTTGACCCGGTTACCCCCTTCCCTGTTGTATTTTCGATGATCAGGGTTTACGCTGAGAGGCAAGAAAGGTGAGTTGATATGCAAAAAAATCACGGACACATAACCTTAGCTGCGATCTGCCTACTAATAATAGGCTCTGTCGTTGTGGCCAATATCGATCACGGTGTTTATCTCCCCTCAGCATTGAGTCTGAATACAGATGAGATCCGATTTAACGTAATTAGCTTGGAAACGGAATCTGCAGAGGCCAGTAAAAAAGTAGAATTGATTGCCGAAAAGATATTCCAAGCACAATTAGATTTCACTAATTCAAGCAAAATCCTTGCCGCTGCTGAAGTGGAGTTACCAACGCTCAAATCCCACCTACAGGAACTGATTTCTCTAACAAATTTAGTTGATGCAGAGATCTTATCCAAGAAATCGGCATACGCCGTTGATCTACCTGAATTCACCGCTAGAAATGTTGCTGAAGCAAAGGCAACCGTTGAGCAAGTCAAGGCTGAACATGACAAAGGCGAGTTGGACAGAGTCAAGCAACGCAATCGATTAGGCATGATCCCTCAGAACCATGCTGAGGCTCTCAGACGGTTGCAAGTTTATAGATCATCTGAAGCGTTGGCATCTAGTGAGGCCAATCGGAAACTGGCTAGCTTCCAAGATCTTCGAGAATCTGAACTCGCTAGTCTGGAAGAACGGGCTTCTCTTCTGTCACTTCAGCGGTCGAACTGCGAAGCCAACATCCAAAGGCTGAACCGCAAAATCGCAATTGCGAAGGCCGAGATTGATAGCTACCCGACACTATGTTCTTTACTCCAGGACCGGTTGAACGATGCCAGAGCAAACGCGGAGTCAACGCGACGCTCGCTAACAGAGCAAAGAACTTTGGCTGCCCGCACCCCTCAGCATCACCAACAATCGCCTCGACCACCGGAACCATCCTCACCGACCCTTTCCTTCACCTCACCTTATCTCGTTGCCAGCACCAGACCGTCGACGTCGATTTCAAGACGCATCTACACAACCGCCCAGACACCAAATAAGTTGGCTGAATCCGTCGAGATAGTTGAGGGTTATTTTAGGAAGGATGGCAAGTGGATAGAAAGCTATCACAGAACATACCCGGACATGAATAAACGAAACAACTTCTCCTACGGACACAACGTGAATCCGTTCACGGGAAGTAAAAGCTATCATTACTAACAGCTTTTCAGTTCCTATTTCTCGCGGTTGAATGCCATCCAGAATCTCGTTCTTTGCATCGACTCATTATGCCCTAGCCGGGTTGGCTGGGATAGCTGCTTTGAGCGTATCCCAGCGTTGGGCCTTGTGGCTTTGAGCAAGCATGTGGATTGCAGATCGTCAGCCAAACCCGATCAAACTCCCGTCCCCCTCGCATACCCGACTCTCGCACGTTTTCCCAACTCACAACCTCTCCCTGTTTTCTGCGTCTAGAATTCGACTTGATGGCCTCCAGATCAAAACGCGGGTCGCTCGTCTGCCCACTCGCAGAGCACTCAAATACGCCCTGAAGCTTCCATCCCTCCTTGACTTCTCGTTAAAAAATCTTCTCAACCTGTCGCTTCCAACTCGCAGAACTACGATGAACTCTACTCCTACGACGGTCTCGACCGTCTCACCAACACCCAACGCGGCGACCTCTCCTCGGGTTCGATTGTTTCGAAGGTGGCCGAGGAGGATTGTGGGCGGGGATGGGGGGTGTGTGTTTGGGTGTTGATTGGACGCTGATTGCTGGTAGACGCGTTGCTCATGCCAGTCTACCGTCTCAACACAGAGAAGTTGAGTGGGTCCATTAGGAAAACATAACACCTCTATCTCCCCGAAAAACTTTGACAATCACCCCCAAAATGCTTATTCTCCAGGCGCTTCCTGGATATTTATTAAACTTCTCGACTGAAGTCCCATGACTGAAGATGACGTTGCACAAATCGAACTCGCTGTGTCACTTCGGCTTCCTTTGTCATACCGTAATATGTTGGTTAATTACCCTGAGTTCCCGACATGTGCTGCTGACCCTGATTTTCGCCCGCAAGATAGCGGGCTTTATGCGTCGAAGGCCGAACTCTTGTTAGCCAACGTAGAGGATGGCGATTATATGCGTGAGATTTTTCCGCATTCCTTCTTTGTGATCGGTGAGTCTGGCTGCGGCGACTATTTTGCTATCGACAC
>JBGSVC010000197.1:0-3616 GCA_041753175.1 Planctomycetaceae bacterium | reverse complement strand
TTCAATCGGTGTCGAGGGATTCTGAGGACAGGGGGGCTGCCTTGTTTTCCAGTGACTGGTGAAAAGCGAGAGTGTCTATGGAACTAGCTGAGTTTGCAAAACGTGTGTTGTTGTCTGAGACGCTGTCCGAAAAACTGGCCTCGCCTGAAGGTGACTGGACGGATGCGGAATCAGGAGAGGCAGTTCGGTACGAACAGCCGGCGCGACCATTCAATCTGCAGTTTGCAGCTCGTCGTGAAGCACCGGCGATGCCCAAACTTTCAAGTTTGGCTGATCCCCACAAGCGTGCTGTGGCTCATCATATTATGGCCAACCACGAGCTACAGGCGTTGGAAGTGATGGCGTGGACACTCCTGGCATTTCCAGAAGCGCCGCTGGAATTTCGAACAGGGCTTGCAGACATCATGCTCGATGAGCAACGTCACACCCGGATGCATGCTGAACGCTCTCGTAAGTTGGGAATCGAGTTCGGTGCATTGCCAGTGAACTGTTATATCTGGAAGAAATCTCAGGATTTTACGGACCTTCTGGATTATTTATCGGGGTTGCCCCTGGTGTTCGAGGGGGCCAATCTCGACCATACCATGGAGTTTGCAGAAGCGTTTGATCAAGTTGGTGACACCCGGAGTGCCGCTCTGATGCGAATTATCCATGACGATGAAATCGAGCATGTCCGATTTGGGATCACATGGTTACGTACGTTCAAGCCGGCCCATCAGAGTGATTTTGAATGCTTCCAGGAGCACTTACATTTTCCGTTGCATCCGCGCAAAGCCAAAGGGGACCGCGTTCAGATTGAAGCCAGGCGACTGGCTGGTTTAACGGATGACTTCATCGAACACGTCTTAGCTGCCGGTGATCGCAAAGCGTCGTCGCGAGGCCACAAACAAGATTGAGAGAGGAACGTGTGACCTGCGAGAACGAGAGATTGATTGACGGATGTCCTGTTTGTCTGCGAGCAGCCCGCTGAACAATTTGAAAAACAAACGATTTCCTTCAAAATCGATGGCCAAATCCGTGCGTTTTTTAACAACGCATCTCATACAGAGAGGTTTGCTCTCTCGGAAAATTAAGGGCTGCCGGGGATCGTCAGCCAGAGCCCAGCCTATGAGAATCACGGCAATGACGAGTATTCCTGAAAAAAGTACTGTTCTCGGCGGATGATAAGATTAGAATGAGCTGAGATCATCATGACTCGACTGATGCGTTTTCAGAAATCGTCGTCGCTGGATGTCATGTCGTTGTTGATGACAGTTAGAGCGTTTCGGGGTGAATTCAAAATGTGGTCGGGCGTTTGAAGCCACAACTCGTTCATCCTGCGTCAAGGGATCTGTTTATGGATCAGTCTAGTCTTGAAGTTGCCAGAGAAACTGAGCAGCAGGAGAGCGTTGTTGATCGACAGGTCGCACAATTCTTTGATCGGGAATTGATGTCGGTCCTGATGTGGAGTTGTATTTTACTGGTGGGACTGGCGGCTGATATTTTGTGCCAGTATCTGGGATGGATGCCGGAGCATGCTGTGTTGACGGCGTGCGTCTTCCCTGTCATGACGGTGCCCGTCATTATGCGGGTGTTTCGTTTGGGGCTGATGGGGTCTCAGACAATCCCTATCAAGCCAGCGATGTGGGGCGCTGCCTTTATCGTCATGGCGGCTGTGATGGACCTGACGTGTACCGTCATGATCAATCCAAATCTTGAGCAGGAGGGGAACATTTATTTGCGTCGACTGCTCGATGCCGGGTGTTCTGTGAATTCGGTTTACACCTACATGATGATTACGCAATTACTTTTCGTCACCATGTTTGTCGTGGTCTGGTGGTCGTTTCTGCATCACTATCCCCTGCTCGTTAAGAGTATTGTTGTCAGTGATCCGCAGAGCCTGATCGAGTTTTTGAAGTCGGCGACAGGAGGAGCGCATCTGACCTGGCGACAATGGATCATTCCCTTGAAGCCTTCAGAAGTTCCGTTGCTGTATCACTGCTTCTGGTTTGCGTCGGTCGGTGTGGTGTTTGGAATTTCGGTCTTCCGATACTATGCGGCGCTGGAATGGCTGGATGTGGTCCCGGTGTCGATGGAAGGTCGAATCATGACCGCAACATCCGGGATTCTGATGTCGCTGCTGGCTTATCTTGTGATCTTACACCAGGAAAGCCGCATGGAAATTCGTCGCATCGCGATCAAATCCCATACCGGAAACTGAGTTTGACTGGCGTATGACAGCGATCAGGCTAGGGAAGGGTTGCTGCTCTGATGTGTCCGGTTCCATAGATTTAGTGTAACGAAGTCGAAGCAGTTGAGTTGTCATGTTTTTAATGCTTTAAGCTTTGCGTCATGCGTGACGAACGAGCGATGATGGCTCATTGAGTTGCATTGAATCAAATAGAGTGGCGTTCATTAGAATAGTGTGAATATCAATGAGTTTTTTTGAAGAATTTTTTAAGGAATATTGCACGATGTGAGTGAAATGGCGTTGAAATCAAAGAAACTAGATGTCAAAATGTTTCTAAAGCAGATTTCGGAATCGTGCTGATAATTATATCTATTCAATTCTTATTGTTCCTGTTCTGGAGAGAGTCATGGTCAAAGCATCCTATTGGAAGCGTGCAGGCTTCACGCTGATTGAATTGCTTGTTGTCATCGCCATTATCGCGACATTGGTCGCTATTTTATTGCCGGCTGTTCAGCAGGCCAGAGAAGCAGCGAGACGTTCTGGTTGTAAAAACAACCTGAAACAAATTGGTTTGGCTTTGCACAATTATCACGACACCTACAGCGTTCTTCCTCCGGGGTATGCACTCAGTGAGGCAGGAGGGAAAAACAAATACAATCGACCCCAATATGGTTGGGGAGTGGCGATCATGCCGTTTCTGGAATTGGGAGCCATGTTTGACTCATTAGCACCGAATTCACCCAGAGGTTTGGTTGATGTGTATTCAAGTAAGTCCGCAGCCGATCAGCAATTGCTCCAGACGGTGATTTCAGTCTATCAATGCCCAACTGATGTGGCACCAAATCCCGTTCCTCAGAGCATTGTGAACTTTGGTCAAGGAGCAGGGGGATACAAGTATGATGTTGGCAAATCAAATTATCTAGTTTGTACAATCGGTCCATCGGCCGCGATCGCAGACGCAACTGCTCAAGAACTCCAGGACGCCATTAATAACGAAGGTGCATTCACTGGCACTTACAGCTACAAATTCAGTGATTTTACGGATGGTTTATCGAATACGTTCCTGGCTGGTGAGCGAGATGGTGGTCCGACACAACCGTTTACCGACGGGTCAACATCGACATTTTTTGCCGGCACATGGGTCGGCGTCGGTCGTCCTGCAAACTTCGGACCTCAGGGGATCTTCACACATTTGGGTCGAATTGATCCGTCCCAGCGGATCAATCGCGACTTTTGGGCTGAGAGTGGGTCCAACAATAGCGGTGGTCGCGCCTATTCCAGTTTGCACAAAGGTGGGGCTCAATTCCTGATGGGTGATGGAGCGGTGCGTTTTGTCAGTGAGAATATTAACAGTACAATGTATCTACTGATTGGCAAACGCAACGATGGTGAAGTGATTGGAGAGTTTTAGGTCAACACAATCAGGTTAACTCCCGAGTTGAACTT
>JBGSVC010000196.1:0-11086 GCA_041753175.1 Planctomycetaceae bacterium | reverse complement strand
CCAAACTCATGACTAATCACCGAACCGATACTCGGATAATTAACCGCCGGACTAGGGCGATATCCAGTAAACATATTGTGAGTGCCACGCTCATGAGCGGCTTCACCGTGAGTCATCGAGCGGATGACGGTGAGCTTATCGGCGATTTTTGCCGTCTGAGGGAGCGTCTTTCCAAAAAAGACGCCAGGTACGCTCGTCTGAATTGCCGTCGATTCACCGCGATATTCCACAGGTGCTAAGGGCTTGGGATCAAACGATTCCTGATGCGCCATCCCCCCACCCAGAAAGATGTGGATTACAGACTTGGCAGTCCCTGCAAAGTTCTCATAGCTTTTTTGTTCGCCAAACGCGGCTTGATATCGGAACAAATCTGCCAGGCCAAGACCTGCTCCTGCAATGAAACCGGTCGTCAGAAAGCGACGTCGATTGACAGGACTGCAACTTGAGAGAAATTGGTGTGCACGTTGTGTCATGGTGTGTCCTTTTCTAGGCAAAAGGAATGAGAGTGTCTCAGGCGGGAGGGTTGTTGGTCGTCCGGCGTTGAAATCTGGACGAGGGATGGACGTTTGACGGATGGACAAGAGCTGCACTGATTGACGTTATTATGAAAACAAACAAGGATTCCAACATGTTATGACAACATTTTGAATAAGTTTATGCGACGCTTTTTTGATCAATTTCTGCTTTTGATCAATACTCCTATCGTGTGAGAGAAAAGAAACCCCTTTTCGTTGACCAGCCCGTTGATCTGTTTGAGGACTTCATGATTCGATGGATGGTATCTTCAAAACTGCTTTAATTCAGGTGTTGTTTGAGTGTTGAATAATGACGTAACGTCATTTTCACTTCAGGATTAGCAAACTTTCACCGATTGTCGCCAGACAGTCACCCAATACTCCTGTTCGAATTATCGTCTTATCGATTCAGGCTGATGGGTATGACGATAGCGATCCTTTTCCGAATTTGTCAAAGAGATCTTGGAGCAAAACGATAATTTGATGGATATTGTCCAAATACCGCCATCTATTCCTCTTCCAGAAATCCTCTATGCGCTGTGATAAATACTTTTATTGCGCTCGTCTTGCCAACAACTGAATAATCGTGCAGAACGGTATCAGAATCTCACAGTACGCGGGACGATTCTCACATCGCAACAAGATGGTCATCATGCGACGACTGGACTCCCACGAGACGTCACCGTCTCCATATCCATTTATCGATTTCGCCATTCACATCATGCTGACTGGCATCATAGAATAAAGTCAAGAGTTTGTGACATTCAGTCCGGAATCGGATACGATAGCAAGGGCACCTATGACGCGTCTTTGACATCAGCAATGGGGCCGACTCCACCAATAAAAACGGGATACTTTTCTCCATGAAGAAATGCCATATTTGCGCCAAGCCTTCTGTTTATCACGTGACGATTTTGCAGAATGGCGACGTCAAAGAGTTACATCTGTGCGAACACCACTTTCACGACTACATGAGTAAGCCGAATTTGGAGACGCCCTCAGATCAAGAAGATCTTTTCACAGAAGGTGAAGATCTTCCCGAAGATTTTGCCCAGGAAAACGAGCAGCGCTGCCCCAATTGCGGCATCAGTTTTCAGGAATTTCGGGAGCATGGTCGCTTCGGTTGCCCCAACGACTACCACTTTTTCCACGATCGTTTGATGCAATTGCTGCTCAATATTCAACAAGCCACGGATCACGTCGGGAAAGTCCCCAAATCAGCCGGACAAGCCAGTCATCAGCACTATGAACTGATCAAACTCAGACGCGAGTTGACCGCTGCCGTGGAAAGCGAAAACTACGAATTAGCGGCTTCTCTTCGCGACCAGATTAAAGAGTTTGAAAGTCAAATTTCTTCAGAGCTGTCGGCAGAATAACAGGCACATTAATCAACCCGTGCGTGTGTTGATCATGCACAACAGGTCCTGTCTTGATGACAGCGAATCTTGGGTTGCCAATCCTTCCCTGCCAGAGAACTAAAAAGCAGACAACAAAAAAAGCCAGAGAACAATGTCTCTGGCTTTTTCGTTTTTACCCCAAACTTAACTTGGCTTTGGAAATCAGCATAGCCGACTCCCTCACCGTTTTAATGCCAGATTACCCCTAATCCGACATTAAATTTCACGACGATGTTAGTCGTCGATGTTCAAATCGGAGATTGTCAGTTCACGGTCTTGAAAGCGACTTTCCTGTGCGATCGCAAATTCCCAGTCGGCGTTGTAATCATGACCATTCATTCCGGATTCTTCCTGCTTTCGTTGGCATTCAACGGATAGACGGGTGAAAGGGAGCGCTTCCAGGCGTGCGATGGGAATTGTCTTGCCAGACATTTCGCAGATTCCATAACGGCCGTCGCGAAATTTCTGAAGGGCCATTTCGATTTGACGGAGTTCGTCACTTTCCATCGATGCCAGTCGTGTATTGAGATCGCTTGCCGCATTGTAGGTAGCAGCATCCCCCTCGTCGCCTTGCTGGCTGGGATCATTTCCATCGCCAAAATCGCCCGTGATTTTTGTCCGCAATTCTTTGCGTCGTTCGAGAAGTTTAATCTTCAGTCGATCCAGTCGCTCTTTTCTGGTCATGGAATATCTTTCACTTTGGGTGCGTCACGGATGAAAATCACGAGGTTGCAAAATGCAAATGAGAGGCGGGAAAAATTTCATTGTCCCAACATGATCATTCTACGCATCATGCAGGCAAAGGTGTTGGGGCGGAATCAAAATCTTTAATGATTTTCATAGTATTAAACCAGAAACCCCTTATTTTATCACGAACGATTCGTGAGAAATGACTCTTCCACGTACAATTCGAACATGATTTATGGATTGGGAAGACTGGACAGTTAAGCATTTTCTCGGATTTATTTTTTATAAACTCATATTATGATGGCGTTTACATTACTTGTCAAAACAATTTTCTGCAAAACGAGTGTACCCAACGCATCAATTATCATCTGAACACCATTGACTTGTTTTTCGATCGAGTTAATGTTGACACCTGTGCATGTCCGATACAATAGTATCGCATGAAAGTCACCTGTCTATTTGTCGACATGAACTCTTATTTCGCTTCGGTGGAACAACAGGATGATCCCCTGCTCCGAGGTCAACCGGTGGCCGTAGCCCCGGTCATGGCGGAAACGAGTTGTTGCATTGCAGCCAGTTACGAAGCCAAGCGGTTCGGTGTCAAGACGGGCACTCGCCTGAGTGAAGCTCGCCTCATGTGTCCGGGACTAGTCATCAGACCGGCACGCGTTGAGACCTATGTCCGATATCACAACAAGATCGTGGAGGCCGTCAACAGCGTTTTGCCCGTTAAGCAGGTTCATTCCATTGACGAGATGTCCGCCAGACTCACCTGCGAACAAACTCAGCCCGATCACGCGATGCTGTTAGGGGCAAAAGTCAAACAAGCGATCCGCGAACATGTCGGCGAAGCGCTGAAATGCTCGGTAGGAATTTCAACGAACCGCTTTCTGGCCAAAATCGCGACTGATTTGCAAAAGCCCGATGGGCTGACCCTGTTAACTCCAGAGATGATTCCCGAACGACTGTATTCACTGGCACTCCAGGATTTTCCGGGGATCGGTTCCCGGATGGAAATTCGCTTGAGGCGCGCAGGGATCTTTACTGTCGAACAGATGTACCAGTGCAGTGAAGCACAATTGAAGCGCATCTGGGGCGGGATCAATGGCAACCGCTGGTGGTATTTGATTCGTGGTCACCACGTCAGCGAATCGCCGACACGAAAACGGAGCGTCGGCCAGTCCCATGTTCTGCCTCCGGAATTTCGCAGCGACACCGGCGTGCGCGCTGTGATGGTCAAACTGATCGCCAAGGCGGCCCGACGGTTGCGTCTAGTCGAATACTGGACGGGTCGATTGACGATCCAGGTGCAGTATTACGATCACGGATGGTGGGAACAATCAGCGAAGTTCCCTCCCTGCCAGGATACACAAAGCCTGCTGGAAGTCTTCACACGTTTGTGGCAGCGCAGACCGCAGGGTCCGGCTTACAAACCTCTCAAAGCTGCAATGCTCCTGACAGATCTGTCATCGGGTCACAGCACACCTCAATCACTGCTCCCCTCCGACCACAAACGTTGTGAAGTCTCAAAAACCATGGACGCAATCAACAATCGGTTTGGACGCGATAAACTCTATCTGGCTGCAATGCATGATGCCCATACCGCTGCACCGGCACGAATCGCGTTCACTCGAATTCCCGATGCCATCGAGTTTGATTTTCATCCTTTGTCCGATGAGTTTGTCGGCGAAGATTAAACCCAGGCAAGGCACAACAACCGGAAGAAAATCTGACACGCGAGAAAGATTTTTTGTCGTCAACTCCTGTCAGATCGCAGGCAGACAACTTCCCTGCAATCGCTCACACAACAAGACATATCAAGGTTAACAGTCCTGTTTCCAAAGAATGGATGATCCCAGAGATGGAATCATTTAAACGCCCCGCTTCAGGCGTTTTGAGAATGTTGAAAACCGACTGTTAATGTTCGACCAGTTGCGAGACCGGAACAAAAGCAGCAGGTGTCGCGGGCAGAAACTTTTCAGGTCGTATCACCCCAACACTGGTCACCGTCACAATGATTTTTTCGTCAGGAATAATTTCTGCACGCAGATAACTGAGAATCTCATTGCAGAGACTTTCGGGCACGATTGTTTCCAGATGAAGTTGCTGAAAGGTTCCAATACTGGAACCATTTTCATCGAAATGAAACACGCCCGCTCCGCGACATGGAAGAATCGTAAAACCTGTGGCACCCAACTGCAAAATAGCCGGGACCAATTTGGCTTCCAAATGCTCACCTGTCACAATGGTAATACATTTCATCTCCGGCAGTCGGCCCAGACGGGCCGAATATTTATGACTGGACGTAGCCGTCAGGTCACTCAAACCCTCAATCTTCAACAACAACCCTTCCGCCTGAAACTCTTTCTTCAGTTCAAAGAGTTTTTCAACCACACTGTGATCGACCATTTTGGTATTGGCCAGATCCAAAGTGATGTTTTGTCTTTGCACCAAACCGATATCGACGAGTTGTCGACGGAAAGGGATCCAGTTGCTAAAGACGGCAGACTCACGAGCAACAATCCGACATTCATGTTCGCCGACCGATTCAACTTCGAGGAAGGGCTTGAAAAGAGACTTGATCGAAACCCCGTTCATAACATGGATGGCAAGTTTCGTGGCAACGCCAATTCCAATCCCGATGAGCAGGTCGGTCGCCAGAACAGAAATCAGGGTGGCAACAAAGATGAAGAACTGTTCGCGGCCAATTTGATAGACGTGGATAAACTCGCGAGGGTGAGCCAGCCGGAATCCGGTAAACACGAGCATTGCCGCCAGAGCAGCCATTGGGATCTGATGTAACACCATCGGAATCAGTGCCACACACACCAACAAAAAGACACCATGCCACAAGTCGGCGAAACGTGTTCGGGCACCATTATCAATATTGGCACGACTGCGGACGATTTCAGAAATCATCGGTTGTCCACCGACGAAAGCAACCGCCAGGTTGGCAACGCCAACAGCGAGCGTATCGTTGTTCAAATCGGTTTTACGTTTCCAAGGATCAATGATGTCGACGGCTTTGGCAGAGAGCATCGATTCCAATGAGCCGATCGCAAAAAACATGAAGATCCATTTCCAGGCTTTGAATTGCTGTAGGACCGTGAAATCGGGGGTTTGAAAGGCATCAAAGATACCGAACATTTTTGGAGAAATCGCGACCAGAAAGTTTTCCCCCAAGGAATATTCTGTTCCCCCAAAATTGTAGGTATGCGAAATGGATAGTCGGAGCGCGATGCCGATCGGAATTGCGACCAGCAACACCACGAGCTGAGGAGGAATCCGTTTCAGCAAAGCGACTTTCGAGCCCAGAAATGACCACGAAAACATAATCAACAAACAGATCACTCCAATCAGCGCAATGGCCGGATTGGCATGCATGATGGCGTGAGGAATGTGCCGGATCAATTCAATAGGATCTCCCGTTGCAGGAACTCCCAGAACGACCGGGAACTGCTTGAGCATAATGATCACACCAATCGCCGAAAGCATGCCATGCACAACGGCGCTAGGAAAAAATTCTCCCAGGATTCCTCCTCGAAATAGTCCCAGAAGTACCTGCATAACGGCTGCCATTACACACACTGCCAGGGCAGCGCGGTAGGCCTGTGTGTCGATTGCCGAAAACCCTCCAGCGGCACCGTCGCCGCCAAAGTCCGTAATACAGCCAATCACAATCACAATCAATCCCGCTGCAGGGCCTTTGATCGTCAGTTCTGAATTGCTGATAAACGTGGTGATGAATGCCCCGGCGATGGCCGTAAAAATGCCTGCCACCGGTGGAAACCCACTTGCCGTCGCAATCGCCAGGCACAATGGCAAGGCGATCAGAAACACCAGGAATCCCGAAGTGACATCGTGGAGAAAATAGCGGACAAAACCTGCCGCGTTCCCGCGTGGAATTGTTTCGTGTTCAGAATCCATAAACTGCCTTTAACGATCTATTGGGGTGATTTCGTCATCTCATCAGGAAGGGGTGAGTTAAAAATTCGATTAATGGTGAGCGTCCGAGACATCATGATGTTGTTGTTCCCGGGTCTCAGGAGGTTCATCTTCAAAGGGAGCCAAGGGGAATAAATTCTCACGTTGCGACAATAACTCAAGTGCCGCGTGGTAGCGCGAAGAAATCCCCGGATGCGGATACAGTCCTGCCCCGAGAATGAGGATCGATAACACCAAGACAGCGGCACGCTCGGCGGGTCGACTGCGAATATCGATCGTCGATGTCAGATGCTTTCCTGTGAAGACACGAAAATACGCATGCAGGACCGCCAGACCATTAAGAGCAGTCGCGAGAATAATCAGGACTTCCAACCCCATGGAAATCTGCCCTGCCCCGTCGACCAGTAATTCTGCTCCGATAAACCCGATCGTGCCCGGGAACCCAATACTGGCCATCCCGGTCAATAAGAAAAAGCCAGCCATATGTGGCATGCGTTCATAAAGACCGTGATATTCATCCAGAGAAAGCCGACCCGTCCGGGCTTCAACTGCTCGTAGCGTCAATCCAAACCCCATCAAAGACAAACTGACTGACAGCCAGACGCATAATGCCCCTGTCAGTCCAATGGGAGTTGCAATCTCGACACCAATTAACACTAGCGAAGAGTTACTCAAAAACAGATACGTAAAAAAACGGCGTGCTTCACGCTGGACCAGCGACATCCCAGCAGCATAAAAAGCCGTGATTAATGAGACAATCGCGATTGATTCCAGAATCCAGGCGGGAGCGATCGGAAATATCAATCGCATGGTCCCATACGCTCCGACCATCGGCGTGACGAATAACAGTGATGATCCGAAAGAGCCATGTTCGAAGAGGTCCGTCATCCAGCAATGCAGCGGAATTATGCCATCACGAATCAGGACCGCCGAAGTTAACAGTAACACTCCGAATGTGGGAATCGTGCCCGTCATCCCGAAGATCTCAATGATCATTTGGCCGGAAAGTAGCAGAATGACATACAGCCCCATATGCAGGCAGTAAACACGAATCGGTTTTCCGCGCGAGGTCAGCTCGAAAATCATGGGCAAAACACCCAGAGTCAGTAAAGAAACCAGAATCATCGGGGATTTGCAACTAAAGGTCATGATCAGAATGGCTTCAGAAACAAATGACCAGAAGAAAGAGAAACGCCTGACTTTTGTGCTTTGCGTTGCCAGTTGAGTCAGGAAATAAAGTAATGCCGCCAGCGGGATCAGTGGCGCACTGAGTTCATCAATGACGAAGACGTCCTTCCTGAGAAACAATGCAAACAGATCCCAGCTATCATGCGCTTCGAAGGTATGCAAAGAGATAAAGTCTCGCCAGGCTGCACATGTCGAGAGTAGGGTTGCACCCGAAAAATACAGACTGTGTCGTTGACAGTGAGGACTCTGTTTAGATTGGCCATAAAAGGCCCAGATGGCCCCCATGATCGGCAGGAGAATCGAAATTTCCAACCAGGGAAGATGAAGTTGACTCACGAGGGATCCTCACTTCCCAGGCTGACTGCAGGCACGCTGTCTGATTCTCGCGACATGTCGTTGGTGAGATAATCGGTCCAGCGTCGCTCGAACTTGTCGCAGGTCTGAAAGACATACAGGAATGGTTTAACGAGATATTCATCGAGCAGAGAATCAAAATATCCTCGTTCAAATGAAAACCGATACAGCCTTAAACGGACAGACAGGGGTAAAAATCCAGTATTGTGATGATTGTGAGAAGTGAGGTGGTCTCCGATCGCATTTTCCATCGAGTGATAATCTCTCAACAGGCTCGGAGCAGTGAGAAGTTGAATGGCACGCAGACAGGCATGACCGCAAATATGGATTAATGCCAGATAATTGAACCCAAACCCGATTTCGGCAGTAATGATGCCCACTTGTGTCAATGACGAAAATGCCAGACCTGTTTTGACATCACTTTGAACGCTGGACGCCAATGTCGCAAACAAGGCCGTCAAAATCCCCAGCGAAATGACGGCGACTCTTAACACGATCGATTGCTCAAAAATAGGACTGACTCTGAGTAACAAATAAGTTCCCAGATGGACAGAAAGTGCGCCGTAGAAAATCGCACTTGAGGGCGTTGGACCTTCCATCGCTCGAGGAAGCCAGCCAGAAAAAGGAATCAGGGCTGACTTTCCAGCAGCCGCAATCAACAACAAGACCCCAATTACGAGCGCCTGATGAGGAGTCAGCGTGGAGACCCCATATGGCCAGGCCCCCTCCCCCATTAACGCCGAGAAGACTCCTGCTCCATGAAAATGATGCAATGCCACCGAAGCCGCCAGAAACGAAGCATCGGCAAATCGGTAGATTGTCCAGACGCGATACCCATTCGACACTGGGGCTTGACGCTCATGAAAATAAGCAATCAGCAATGCAGACGAAAGCCCCACGAGTTCCCATCCGAAGAACAGTGTTTCAATCGTGCCCGCCAATGTTGCCACCACCATTCCGAGCAAAAACATGGCGTAAATCAGAAAAAAGCGATTGTATCCCCGTTCTCGATGAAGATAGCGATTGGCAAATGCACCCGTCGTGCCGACCAGCACATAAGTTAGAATCAAAAAGGGAACGGAGAGACGATCGTAGACAAACTTGAATTGAAAGTGGAAATGCTCCCCGGGCAGAATAACCCAGTTTCCCATTTCAATCGGCACATATCGCTTCCCGGTCACCAGCATCAGCAGCAGCATCAGGAGAGAACTGAACAAGCCAACCAGCACAGCCATTTCACAGCAGCGAGATATCTGCTTTTCCGAGAGTTTCCAACTCAACAAAGAGGGTAATGCAATCACCGCAAACAAGACGGTCGGCGAAACAATGACCGCCACACCACATAATCGAAAGATCAAATCAATGTTGCTCATCAGCGTCCTGCTTTCTCAAATCGTTGTTCTTCGTCAGGGACACAGATCGAGGAAAAACCAAGATGATCTCGCTGCCCGTGATACCATTCCCGCGAACTCTCTTTGATCGGAAGAGATTGACTGTGAAGATGGTAAAGTTCAAATTTTCCCTGTTTGTATTGTCGGAGGATCGGCTCGTCGTAATCCAAAACGGCCAGCTTAACCCATTCATTTTCGACCAGACGTTTGATCGTTGGATTCGACTGAATCATCCTGAGCATGGTTTGAGGTGTCGTTTCAACGATAAAGAGCATGCGCATCGCCTCATGGATTTCGACCATTTGTTGAGCCAGCCCCGGACGAAGATCTCCCAAAGCTCCTTCCATGACACCTAGAAGCGAGACGATATTATGTGGCAGTTTGGAACCACATCCGAATCCAGGGCCATCAGTGGTGGAGAAGTAATACAGCAAATTGATGCCGCCACAAACGGGAAATGCAGCCGAGAGAATACGCGCCAAGATATCACCATGTTCGTTATCCTGTTTGGCATCGTAATCGTTGAGAAACGCACGTCGATCTAAAAACAAACCTCGCGTCCGACAGCGGCGTCCGACGATGGTTAACGCGTTGGTGGGATGAATGTACTCAGGTCTGGCTTCTGAAAGATCGGCCGAGCGACGTTTGGCATGTTCGAGTGCTTGCGGGACCGAGAGAGTCAACGGGACCGTTTCAAAACGCCGGAGTCGTTCCCGGGCATTTCTCCCGCGGGCCTCTTCCAGACATTCGCGGGCTTGTTCAAAATCCTTACGATGCGAAACGGGAATACGGTAGACATCGAAGAAAGAGACATCATCGTCACACGTGTTGTGCATGCCTCCAATGAAAACAACATCGTCTGGAATCACCAGTCCGCGCCTGGCCAATAATGTCCGAACTTCAGGAGTATTAGCCATTTGAGAGAAGGCCCGCGCATTGGGGCCTCCCTGTCCTCCACTGCAGGCACCACAGTTATACGCGGCTTCATGAGGGTTGTTCAGACTGCTCGATCCATGCCCTAGAAAAAAGACGATGCGCGCAAAGTCGCGTGTCAGTCCAATCTCAGAGAGAACCCGCTCAACGGATTCAGACATCTCCTGCACCGTATGCCCCATGTGTCCTTCTTCAGGGCTACAGGGATCTTGTGATCTGCGAAGGATCAGTTCTGTGACCGGAGGAGGTTTGATCAACCCGCCAAAGTAATCTCCCACCCGCGTGACTAAGCGGGGAAAAAGAATCCGCAAAATTGTCGGGATTGACGCCAACGGCCCCAAAATCGCCGTTAAGATACCGCCGATAAAACTGCGGCTTTGCAAATGCCATTGATGGCTGGCGTTGCCCAATCGACGACGTGTTTTCTCACGTTGCAGACTGGACATCATCAATGAATAAGCAGCAACCTCACGCACATAATGGCGAGGCGTAACGACGACCGGACACAACGGACGGAAGTGTGCCTCCCCGGCCCCTTGATAATACATCGGAACACCAAAAAAGCCGGCTGATCCAAATGTTTGACACGCAGGGCAAATCTCTTCCAGATGCCTGCGAAACGATTCCTCACGATCATCAATACAGGTAACCAGTTGAAATGATCGCCGAAGTTTCA
>JBGSVC010000195.1:0-7096 GCA_041753175.1 Planctomycetaceae bacterium | reverse complement strand
GCTCTCCCTGCGCCTGCCCCCCTGCCAAATCGTCACCCCCCTCACTGACATATCCAGTCACATGCGCAAACGCGTATTCACTTCTCGTTTTCTTTGACATTCATGACAAATATGTGTGCGCATTGTTGATTGCCAATCTCTTTTGTCTGCATCCCGCTCCGACATGTTGCCAAATCGCAACCGATCCATCCATACGCAACATTGCCCGGAAAAGCCGTGCAAAAACGCAACTCGCGACATCGCTCTCCCGCCACGCGTCGTCTTTATAGGGTAGGTTTCAGGAACAGTTTTCACAACAACTTCATTCCTGCATTACGAAACTACACTTAGGATCAGACGACATATGAGTATCGCAATCATCACCGGATCGGCCGGGTTAATTGGCTCCGAAGCCGTTCGTCACTTTATCTCGCTGGGGATGGATGTCATCGGCATCGACAACGATATGCGAAGCAAGTTCTTCGGCGACGAAGCCTCGACTCGTTGGATGCGTGAAGAACTGATCAACGATTATGGTCGCCATTATCGCCATCATGATATCGATATCCGCAACCAGCACGCCGTTGAAGAACTCTTCCAAAAATACGGCGATCAAGTCGCATTAATTGTTCATACCGCAGCGCAACCCTCTCACGACTGGGCCGCCCGCGAACCACACACCGACTTCTCCGTCAACGCTGTCGGTACACTCAATCTCCTTGAAGCCACAAGACTCTATGCTCCCGAAGCCGTTTTCATCTTCACCTCCACAAACAAAGTCTACGGCGATACCCCCAACCGTCTACCACTCGTCGAACTCGAAAGTCGCTGGGAAATCTCTGAAGATCATGACTTCTTCGCACACGGTATCCCCGAGGAAATGTCGATCGATCAGACCAAACACAGCCTCTTCGGGGCTTCCAAAGTTGCCGCCGACGTCATCGTTCAGGAATACGGTCGCTACTTCGACATGAAGACCGCCTGCTTCCGCGGCGGTTGCCTGACTGGCCCAAATCACTCCGGAACACAACTCCACGGCTTTCTCGCCTACCTGATGAAATGCACCGTCACCGGCACCCCATACAGTGTCTTTGGGTACAAAGGAAAACAGGTCCGCGACAACATTCACTCAGCCGACCTCATCGCGGCTTTTGACGCCTTCTTCCGCAATCCACGTTCCGGTGAAGTCTACAATATCGGCGGCAGCAGATTTAGTAACTGCTCGATGATCGAAGCCATCCAGATCTGTGAACAGATCTCAGGCAAACAACTTAACTGGGAATACAAAGAGACCAACCGCATCGGCGACCACATCTGGTGGGTCAGCGATGTCAGTAAGTTCCAGTCACACTATCCCGAATGGTCTTTGAAACACGATATCAACAGCATCCTCTCTCAAATTCATGATGCCAGCGTCGAACGTTGGACGGAGGCCTCTGTATGATCAACCGCGGCAAAAAAAATATCCTCGGCATTCAACTCGACGCCGTCGACTACGAAGGAGCCGTCGAAGCCATCACTCAGGCTGCCTTTGAGAAAAGAACCTTCGCCGTTTCAGCCCTTGCTGTTCATGGCGTCATGACCGGTGTCACTGATCGCGTTCATCGCTATCGGCTCAATCACCTTGAAATGGTCGTTCCCGATGGACAACCTGTCCGCTGGGCGCTCAACTTACTTCACGGTGCCAAACTCCCCGATCGCGTTTACGGTCCAACTCTGACTCTCAAAGTCTGCCAGCGTTCCGCTCAGGAAAAACTTCCGATCTTCCTGTTCGGAGGAACGCAGGAACTCCTCGAACTCCTGACTCTCAAACTTCAGGAGAAATTCCCGGGCATCATCATTTGCGGAACTCGTGCTTCCAAGTTTCGTCGCCTCACCGCTGACGAGAAACTCGATCTCGTGGAAGAAATCAAGGCATCCGGTGCCGCCATCACCTTAGTCGGCATCGGTTGCCCTCGACAGGAAGTCTGGGCCTACGAATTCAAAGACCAACTCTCCATGCCCGTGTTGGCTGTCGGGGCGGCTTTCAATTTCCACGCCGGCTTACTGCCACAAGCACCTCCCTTGATGCAGGACTACGGTTTCGAATGGCTCTTCCGCCTCATCCAGGAACCCAAACGACTCTGGCGTCGCTACCTGTATCTGAACCCCTTGTATGCTTCCTTGTTCGTTGCCCAGTGGCTTCACCTCTGGAATCCGAAACTAAGCGATGCCGATCAGCCGACCGCAGAAATTCTTTACGGTTAAACATCGCTGCAATCGATTCAATCCAATTATCAAACCGCGATGTCTGACCAACCCAGACATCGCGGTTTTTTTAATACGTATTCTGTCCGTCAGACTGTCAATATGAACGAGTAATCTCTTATAGGACACATCTCGCAGGAACTCCTTCCATGCTGCAACATCAATGTGGTGATTTTCTCAGACGCGTCGCTGGTGATAGACCTTATCTTCGTCGCCTTCCCAGGGATCTGGGCTCACTACCTGTTTATGTCAGCGCGCGGACCGACGTACGACTGCTCTATTGGGATCTCACGCCTGCTGCTGGCGACCTCTTTGCCATCGCCAGACGTTGCATCAACCCGGGAGACATCGTCTGGGATATCGGAGCCAACCTCGGCTTGTTTAGTTTTGCTGCTGCCTCCAAAGCCGGGCCAACAGGCTCCGTTCTGGCGATTGAACCAGATCCCCGACATGCCGACCTCATTCTCAAATCCCGACGCCGACTTTCCAGTCAACATGCCAGTTTAGATGTCATCTGTGCGGCGGTATCGAAAGCACAGGGAATTGCTGAACTTGAAATTTCAGCCCGTGGTCACGCACGAAACCACCTCACGGAAGTCGCAGGCAACGAAGCCGGTCAGGCTGTTGAAACCAAATCCGTCATTACCATCACCCTCGACTGGCTTCTCGAACACAGACCCGCCCCGAAGATGGTCAAGATTGATGTCGAAGGCGCTGAATGCCTCGTGCTCGCCGGTGCTCATCGACTCCTCTCTGAGGTTCGACCAACGATCTATATCGAAGTCAGCGACGATCACATCGCAGAAGTCACATCAATTTTAAAGAGCTATCACTACTTGCTGTTCGATCCCGATTCAACAACCCAGTCGACTCTTCGGCCCATCGAAACCTGCAACTTCAATACGCTTGCCATCCCGCAAGAGTCTCTCTAAACGGTTTACTTTTTTATCAAGCCGATTGTCGTTTTTCTATTCGCACAGTAGCGAGCATCTCGTCGAGGATCATGTCGTCAACAACGACGTTTTTGGCCAGACATTTAATTCCCTCCAGGACAGCCGCGACTTCTTCTTCTGTAGGCCTGTGACCAATTTTCTCAAGTTGATACGCGACTGCTTTGCGTCCACTATGTCGCCCGATCACAAAATCAATGCCACTTCCTCCAATCAATTCGGGTGCAAACGGCAGATAGGTCTCAGGGCTCTTCAAGATCCCATCCTGATGAATTCCGGCCTCCGTCTTAAAGATGTTCTCGCCTCCGACCGGTTTCATACGCGCCATCGGCACTCCCGTCAGGCGTGCGACCAATTGACAGGTTTCCAACAGCCGGTGTAGCTCGATTGATTCGGGCATCCCGTATTGATCAGGGTTCAGCGCCATCGCCAGCGCTACTTCTTCGAGCGCTGCATTCCCTGCACGTTCTCCAATGCCATTGATAGTCCCCTGCACCACGTTGGCGCCGACTTCAATGGCAGCAAGAGAGTTAGCGACCGCAAGTCCCAGATCATTATGAAAATGAACGGCCAGTAACACATTCGAGAGTTCTGGCAACGCCGACTGAAGATCGAGAATTGTCTGCTGAACTTTCTGTGGAGTAAGTATCCCAACGGTATCAGGAAAGGCAACCGTTGTCGCGCCAGCAGCAATCGCAGTTCGATAAACCTCAATGAGAAAATCCAGCTCGCAGCGCGACGCATCTTCCGCACCAAAAGCAACGATATGAAACTTCTCACTGGCATACGAGACTGCTCGCTCGATGATAGAGAGCACTTCCGATTTGGACTTCTCAAGTTTGTTAACGCGGTGTTGCGGACTGACCCCACAAAATAAACCGACACCACGCTGATGAGCAGGCTGACCGTCCAGGGCGTCGGCGGCTGCATCAATATCTGAGAGCACTGTCCGACACAGCGCCGTCAACACCGGCTTTTTGACGACTCCTACCATCTTGCGAATGGCGAGTCGATCAGCTTCAGATGAAGCCGGAAATCCGGCATCCAAAGAATGCACACCAAGCTGTTCTAAGGCCAGCGCAATCTGCAGTTTCTCATCCGGGTCTAATGTCGCTCCCGGCATCTGCTCGCCATCGCGAAGCGTAGTGTCAGAGAAAAAGACTTTGCCGCTGCGTTTATGATGACGAATGATTTCTGTCTTCACCCGTCGGATGATTCGGCGCTCAAACAATCGCAACCAGCCAGCCATATGCTCTTCCTTGAGTCGGCATGTCTATTGTTAATTGACCTGTTATTTCAACAACTCTGGCAGCTTTTCTTTTAACTCTTCAACGGAAGAGGTATTCGAAATCACGACACCACTTTTATCGACCAGAAACATCGTCGGCAACGAAATGACTCCGTAGTCGGTAGCTGGCTTGCTGTCCAATCCTCCTTCTTCGAAGAGTTGCAACCACGGAATTTGCTGCTGCTTCAAAAAAGGCTCGACCAGGGATCGATCTGAGTCGAGATTGATGCCGACAATCTCGAATCCTTTCGGTCCATAGGTGCGGTAAAGCTCTTTGAGTTGCGGTAGATCTTCTGCGCACGGCTGACACCAGGTCGACCAGAATAACACCAGCACAACGCGTCCTTTCATGGCTGCCATCCCGAATGGTTTGCCTTGCAACGTTGGGTAACTGATGTTGATCGGATTGTTAACCAGACTCATTCGTCGCAGCGCACCAATGGCTCGTTGAGCCGGCACGCTGTTTTTGTGGTCGATTAAAATCTTCTGATACCACGACTGGGCTTCTTTAGTCTTGCCTACGAATTCCTGCGTCATCGCGAGTTGATACATGGCATCAGCGGCATCTGGAACTTGCGTATAAGTTGTGGCATAACTTTGCAACTGCTTCAGCCACCATTCCTGCAACTCCTGACGCTGTTCATTATTCATACTGGGATTGCGCAGACGCTCGTTGTATTCTGCAGAAAGTCGTCGATACAAAATATAAGGAATCAGTTCAGAATCAGGATCGGCGGCTGTGATTTGCTTTTCGATCGCTGCCAGTTGTACCAGCCCATCAGGATAATTCCCGGTCTGGATCGCAGCGGTGATTTCGTCAATTAACTGTTGCTGCCACTGTGTCTGACTGGCACCACTCGTCTGACGAACCAGCTTCGAGAGTAGATCAATGCGCTTCCGAACAGAATCTGGCGTCGGACCTTTTGACGAAGCCTGAGTTGCATTATCGAGTTGTTGTAGTTCATCAATCATACCCTTGACTGCCGGATCGACCGTGGAAGGTTCAGGCACGCCCCCTGAAACGACTGACGGTTGCATCAACAGACCTCCCTCGGTGACTTCCAGCGTGTCCCCTTCCATCGGCTTGGGGAACTGAGTCATCTTCCAGACATCGCCGACTTTGACGAATTCACCCATCTGAACAAAGCCCGTTTTCCCACCATTCTCCACAATCGCCATCACATTTTCGTAAACGACGAGATCCTTGGTGGTCTTACTGTCGTCGGCAGGTACAAGATTGGGCATCAACATGGAGGTATCAAATCGTACCCATCTTGATGATGTTGTGAGAACACGTGAGGTGCCCAGTATCAGTTTCAACTTGCCCGACGGGTCAGCAACATTTTGCAGCACTCGATCAGACAGTTCCTTTTTCAAACCCAGTTCACGACATTCGTCGGCAGTCACAAAGAGAGTCGAGAGCAAACTAACGTCTTGATCGATAATGGCTTCGATCGCAACTTTGGAGACCTCCTCGGCGGAAATCATTTTCCAGGCATCAATCTTGCCATCTTCATTTTTATCGATCCCCCAACGACTCCCACCACTGTTAATCCAGCGAGACTGGTCTGCGCGGTCGTTGGCGTTGGTGTCGAGATCACGATAGACCTCAAGCCCTCGCAGGTAGTAACTCCACTGATCAATCTTATTGTCGGCATTGGTGTCAAGAAATCGGCGCAACGGCTGGCCTTGTGGACCATAAACACCCCACCCTGTTCCGACCGGAAGTCGTTCCACTTCGACTTTGCAGGCATCGGTTTCTTCTGCCGTCGGAAGGTCGATCTCGACGTTCGACTGAATCGGCTTCAAAGAGAGAGCCAATTTTGCAGAAGGGGGTTCAAATGCAATCGCGGTCTTTGGAATGTCAAAACCAACGACCAGCAACGTCGTCAACACGAACGTCCAGACTCTCCAGTCAACACGGTTCACAGTGCCAGTCAATATTCCGATCGGGGGGAGGAAATCCATTCCTGCGAACTCCTATGAACGTAATCCCGAGGCGTCTTCAAAAAAGCCTCATCAAACAGACAGCAACACACTGTAAGCGATTGAAGTCGCTCAACAGGGTTGCCCTTGCTTCCCTTTTATAGAAAACTGAGTGCCTTGAGAAGACAAGTTTCCTGGCAATAGGTTCTCAATCGGCGCGATGCTCGACGATCACATTCGTGCGGATACCGCCGCGGGGAGTAAACTCGGCTCGAATTTTCATCCAGCGCGGAGAAGTCTTTTCGACAAGTGCATCCAAAATTGTATTGGTCACTCGTTCGTAGTAAGCACCGTAATTTCGAAATTGCTGCAGATACAACTTCAACGATTTGAGTTCAAAACACAACGCCGCGGGAACATACGTAATCGTCAAGGTTCCAAAATCGGGATGCCCCGTCACCGGACAGATCGATGTGAATTCTGGACAGATCGTTTCAATTTCGTAGTGCCGATTCGGATACGGATTTTCAAAAGTCACAATCGTCGAAGGATCAGGCGCAGTCATTTCAATTTCAGTGTTCTATTTTTTATGTGTTCTGTGATGAATGAGTAAAAAACACGGGAATCAACACAGGCTTCTGCCAACATTATTGACGGTTCGATTGGGAAGTCAAACGGTTCGGCGACCATTCCCTGACGTCGTCGT
>JBGSVC010000194.1:0-6977 GCA_041753175.1 Planctomycetaceae bacterium | reverse complement strand
CGGATTCGAGTTGATGCTGATAGGTCGGCTGACCGAGATGAGGTTTGAGTTTCTCCAGATCATCGATAATCGAAGGCTCGTATTGTTTCAAAGCTTCAAGGATAGCTTTGGCTTTCCACATGAAGATACCACTGTTCCATGAATAATGACCATCGTCGAGATAGCGCTGCGCAGTAGAAAGGTCTGGCTTTTCTTTGAATGATTTGACTTTGGAACTATGTGCATTGAGGGGCTCACCTTCTTCGATATATCCAAACCCGGTCGCGGGGTATGTCGGCTTGATTCCGAAAAGGGCAAATCGTGAGTCATCGGCTTCAATGAGTTCCAGACCAGCCCGGATGGATTGGGAAAATAGTTCGGTTTGTGTGATCACCTGATCGGAAGGAGTCGACAACATAATCGCCTCCGGGTCGGCATGAAGCAGATGGAGAGCAGCCAATGCCAGACAGGGAGCGGTGTTGCGACCAACAGGTTCGACGAGAATTTGCGATTCTGGCAGGAGTGGGAGTTGTGCTTTGATCTCCGAAGCCTGAAGCATGTTGGTGACGACCCACATCTGTGAGGGCTGTGCAAATCCCTGGCAACGGTCCCAGGTTTGCTGAATCATCGTGCGATCGCCAGTCAGGTTTAGCAATTGTTTGGGCATTTTGACCCGGCTGGAGGGCCAGAATCTTGTTCCACTTCCGCCCGCCATGATGACCACATGCAACATCGACTGTTCCTTAGTTATCATAATTTGTAAATTCAGATTTGTCGGCTGGGCCTTGAGGTGTTCTTGTTGTCAATAAATTCGAGAAACAAAAACCAAGTCTTGATTGGTCAGACTAATGAGCAAACCAAATCGGAGTGCTGATAACTGAAAGTTTACCGTGTTCAATAGGATTGAACGACATTACAAAGGCAGCCTGACTTGAATTTCTTTGAAGATCAGTGGCATCGAAATGTCAGCATGCTTGAAATCGATGACACCGCGCAGAAGTTGTGAGTTTTTTGTTCAAAGTAGGAAATGCCACTGTTCAGGGATAGGGTTAGCTGACTATTTTCATAGCTTCTTTCTGTATGCATACTGGTCTTTCTGTAAACATTCTAAGGTTTCATAAGTGACCATGAACGATCGCGGCAACTGAAGATTGCTTCTACCCTGCGTATGAGAGTTTGTCTGTCACCAAGTAGTGTCATTAAAGAGAATCTCAACAACATGACTGAAGCGATTTCAACTTTATTGTCACCGATTTCTTTTCAGCCCATCGTGCAAACCAGGCGCTGGGGTGGAGAGAAACTTCAGACGGTTTTAGGCAAAAGACTGCCTGATTCGCAATTCTATGGAGAGAGTTGGGAAGTAGTTGATCGGCACGATGCCCAATCGGTGGTTGACAATGGATGCTTTCAAGGCAAGACAGTACGCGATCTGCTTCAGGCTCAAGGGCGAGCCATTTGTGGCTCCGGTTATCAAGGGGGGCAGTTTCCATTTTTAATCAAGTTTCTGGACTGTCGATTGAATTTGTCTGTACAGGTGCATCCAAATGATGCGCAAGCGATCAAGTATCATCCACAGGAGAAAGGAAAAACAGAGGCATGGATCATCATGGACTGCGAGCCGGGAAGCATGATTTATGCAGGTCTTAAAGAAGGTGTCAGTAAAAAGCAGATTCGTGACGCGATTGATAACCAGACTTTGCACACGCTGATGAAGGCGTATCAACCCCAGATTGGTGATTGCTTTTTAATTCCTGCAGGAACAGTTCATGCGATCGGAGGAGGCAATCTCGTTGCGGAGATTCAACAGCCAAGTGATTTGACATTTCGACTGTATGACTGGGGAGCCGTTGATCAGGATGGCAAGCCTCGTCAGCTTCATATCGATGATGCGCTGGCATGTATCGCCAGTGAAGGTGACTTCAACCCGCTAGTCCCTGCCTGTCCTGAACATAATTCGGCGACGTTACCTGTGCAGAAAATTAGTTCGGACTATTTCGAATTTGAAATCTATCAGTTTCAAAAAGGTGAACTGGTTATCGAACACGCAGACGAATTGCGTGTGTTGATCGTGCTCGAAGGATCAGGAATGCTGACTTCGGGAGAGCGTGAACTCGCTGTTCACAAAGGAGGAACCTGGGTGTTGCCTGCTTGCAATCTGCGATCGAGCATTCGGGGAGAGAATGGGCTGAAAGTCTGTGTGGTTAAAGAGCCCAGAAAAATGAAGTCTGATTGAATGATTGTTTTAGCGATAGGTCTTGGACTCTGAGGTCGATAACATCGACCCGGATTTAGCAGCGACAGTTGCCATTTCTCGAAGTTGCTTGTCGTCCGGCTTTCGTCGCAAACACCAGTCCAGATGAGGTTGCGCTTCTGAAAACCGCTGAGAATTAAACAGATACTGCCCATAGACTTTATGAACTTCGTAGTCGTAGGGGTGCTTCTGAAATGCCATCGCGATCGTTTCTTCGGCACGTTGTCTATTGTTGCAGCGTTGAAACATCCAGAAGGCGACAATCAGCGTTTTTGCCTGTTCTTGAGAAATCTGTGTGGCTGCCAACGCGAGATAGCGTTCGCCGAGTTGCACAAGGGTGGTTTGAGTGGATTCGGTATTGCCCTGTTGTTGATAGATTTCTGCAAGAAGTTCCAGGTCGTTGATTCCGGGTTGGAAGGTTTCTATAAATTCCTGAGCCGAGACTGCAGGAGTGAGCAGGAGCATAATATTGGCGCGGTAGTAGGCACTGTGTTCAAAGGCGATTTTCCAATGAGAGATCGCCTTTTCGATTTGCCCCTGAGGCCATAAGTCGGCACCGATCGCGAAGTGAATCCGCGGAGAGTAGGGCTCGACTTCCAACGCCTGAGCAAGAAATTCACGGCTGACTTCCTGAGGCATTCCCTGTTGAAACCCGATCTGGCTGAGTTGCAGGTAAGCATCTCCCAACAGTGGGTTGTGACTGAGTGCACGTTTCAAAAGACGGTCGGCTTTTTCAAGGAGTGACGCATTCTCACCCATTACTTCGGGCATCATCAGCCAGTTTTGCAACTCGGCAGTTGAGGTAAAGCCTCCGCTATAGGCCGTTTGCTTTAGCAGCCCCAGCGAGAGCTCAGAGGGAGATTTCAGTTGTTTGAACTCAAACATTTTAACATAGAATCTCGCGAGGCGAAGAAGCGCATGCGGTGCGTACGGGTCAAGTTTGCAGACTTCAATCAACGATTTGATTTGTCGCTGTTCATTGTAGGTCAGGGGTGAGGAATCGTCGGATTCCTTGGAGGTTCCATGCAGGGAGGACTGCATATATGCCATCCAATGGGGTTCAGCCATGGCAGCAGGGAGTTGCATGTTGGTGATCCAAATCGCGATTGCACAAGCCGAGCCACCAATCACCAGGCTATTCAGCCGGCTGAAAAACGACGTCTGCGGAATAGAAGAACTCTCCGAAATGGCATCGTTGATGTCGTCGAGTCGCGAGAGGCGAAAAGCAACGACGGCAAGCGATGTGGCTAGAAACATGTTGGCCGGAACATACCAGACAAAGTCATAGAGTCCGTGAATGCCCAGACAAATTAGGCTGACGAGAGCTGCGGCGGCCATCATTTTGTCATGTTGATGACGAGTGTTTCGTAGAGCCTGCCAGCCCCAAACAAGACACCATCCATAAACGAGCAATGCAATTGTCAAACCGACGCTACCGGATTCAGAGAGGAGATTCAGATAACTGTTTTCGGCATGCGTGAAACGTCCGGCTGATTCGGGGACTTCCAGATACATTTGAATGATATCGCGATGAGACCCCAGGCCAGTACCGAGGATGGGGAAGTCCTGAAAGATTTTCCAGTTGGCCGCCCAGACAGAGGTTCGGGCAGCGTTTTTGTCAAGCTGTTTGAGATCGCCCGAAAGAAGTTGACCTGCGTTTTCCTCGAGAATCTGATCGCCAAAGATGGCAACGCCAGCACAAAGAAACAGACCTGCGGCGATGATAGAAAAGAACTGCTTGCTGTTGAGAATTGAATTTCGGATCAGGAGAGTCGCCATCAACATGCCGCTGATAGCCATCAATACCAGACCGCCCCGCGATTTCGAAAGGACAATTGCCAGACCAACGAGACTGACGGCAAAGACACCCAGGATTTGAATGGCTGTTTGACTGGAAGAACGATCATTTCCCAGTGAGGGCATCGAGTAACGTGTTTTGGGAGTAGCTTGTTTCTTCCAATAGAAAAAGCAGATGGCAGCAAGTGGCCCCAGTCCCATGACGAGATAGCCGGCAAAGTGATTGGCGTTGGTAAAGCCGGCCTTGGCTTCGTAGAGAGTGTTGGTGTAGGGGTGAGTGAAAATCCACAGGAATTTTCCGTTGGTCGTGGCCAGTTGTATGAGTCCCAGAGTTGCCATCACGACGCTCGAAATCGCGATCAATCCCATCAGCAAGATGCAATCATGAGAGGTCTTGATGCGTTGAGTCAGCACGACGAGAAAAATGAGCAGACTGATGATGGAGCCCAGACAACTGAGAGTTTCTAACGGGGTCAATGAGAGTTGGTCCCAGCCAGATTGTGTGGTCATCATGGAGAGAGGGGAATCAGCCGGGAGCGTGGAAGCAGACGCCTGTGAGTGAGCCCACATGGGGAGTTTCTCAAAGGTCGCCGGCGAGATCTTCATGAGGTTCGCTTCACGAATATGGAAAGTCTGAAACGCTCCCACGACAACACCAAGCAGCACGAGCCATTCCAATCCCGAAAAACAGAATGGGGAGTATCGCCCCAGAGTACCACGTAACCCCGTAGCCAAAGCAGCCAACCCAGCGACAGCAGCCAGTGCAGTCTGGCCAATCGGTTGTCGACCTGCAAAGATCAATGGGAGAATCAACAGTCCAAAAATCAGGCAGGCATCGATGACATAACGCAGTCCTAATGAAAGGCCTGTCTCAGACATTGACTGGAAGTGTCGACGGGAGGATCGCGATGAACTCGCTGTTGATGAGAAACGTGCTGTTGGCATCAGGTTCCCGGTTCGAGTTGAAAAGGTGAAACTGTTTGAAGTGAAGTTTCCAGCATGACTGCGGAGTTTCTTATCACATCAACTGGCACGTCGAAAGAGGGATTTACTGCTTGTGGCACCTGATTGCGGCTTCGAGGTGGGAGAAAATCGAGGAGACTCAATTGCCTGAGGAGCCAACGTTTGTGGAGCGGAGGCAGAAGCAGGCCTCGTGGGTTGTGTTTCATGAGTAGTGACGGGAGCGGATTCCTGCTGCGGCTGGTAGGCCTGGAGATGAGGTGCATGAACTGGGTCGTCTTCGTGGGCTTCTTCAAACTGACTGTATGCGAGCGGTTGTGGCTGAGGGACACTTTGATGACCAGACTGATGGTGGCCTTGAGTGTGTGATCCCTCCTGATGATCATCGTGGTGTCCATGACCATAGCCGTAGCCATATCCGTAACCATAGCCATATTCGCGATGATCATGATTAACATGATTGATAACCAGCCCCATGAGGTGAGCCCCCATGGTCGTCAGACTTTCGGCAGCACGGTGAACGAGTTTGCGTTTGTTGCGATCAGGTCGGACAGTCAGGATCGTGCCATCGACAAGTCGACCGATGACAATTGGGTCAGAAACTGCGAGCACAGGAGGAGCATCGATGAGGATTTGGTCATACTGTGTTTCCGCCCAGGCGAGTAATTCCGACATTCGATCGGAAGTGAGCAGTTCGACTGGATTCATAGGACGCGGACCAGAGGGAACAAAGTCGAGCAGTTCCAGTCCGGTATTGAAGACATTGTCATGAAAGGCAGTTTCCAGATCACGCGCATCGCGCAGTAGAGTAGAAAGGCCATGTGGTCCGCGGATACCGAAAAGTTTGGAAAGCCCGGGGCGTCGCATATCGGCATCGATGACGAGAGTTCTTTTCCCGGACTGGGCAAATGCGACCGCAAGGTTGGACATCACGGTCGTTTTGCCATCGCTTGGTTCGGTACTGGAGATGCTGATGCGACGCATATCCTGCCCTGTGAATTCAATCGCGGTTCTTAATGTACGGAAGGCTTCGGATTCCAGACTATTGGGGTCGGCATGTGTTTTGATGCCATCGAGGCCTTCTTCGTCGATCGGTTCAAAGCGTCTGATCATGGCGAGAATAGGAACGCCAATTTGTCTCTTGAGATCATCCGGACTGCGGAATCGATCATCGAGGGTATCGATGACATAGACGATCGCACAACCACAGAGCAGTCCAATAATCAGACTGAAGACACCGGTCACGGAAAGTCGTGGAGAGATGGGAAGAGCAATAGGTCGGGGGTGGGAGGTGACTTCCGTTTTCATGCCGTTTTGTTGACCGAGGTCAACATTTTTGATGCGCTCAACGACGAGATCATAAAACGAGCGAAGTCGTTTCAAATCGAGATTGATGATTTCCATTTCGGCCATCTTCTGATTGAGGCCGACAGCAGATTGCTTCTCCTGTTGGAACTGTTGGAAGATCTGTTGTTCATGCGTGACGGCGAGCAGGTATTGATGCTTGGCCATCTCGAGCAATCGCGGGGCCAGTTCAACATTGCTGACCTGATCGAGGCCTTCCATCGTGCGGGCATGTCGTGAAGATTGCCATTCTTCAGCGGCCTTGATCCGATCTGCCAATTCAAGAATTTCGGGATGATTGGGACCGTAGTGCTGAGACTTGTTTCGAAGCTCGGCTTTATCTTCGAGAATCTGTTCCTGCACACGACTCGTCACCCAGGAGTCTTGAGTATCGACGCCGATTCGCTTTACGGGCATATCCAAATTTCAGAAAAGGGGTATCTGCGCGTTGCCGCCCTGGAAAAGGGTGAGGAGAGTCATTCCGATAGTGTTTATATTGATTCCGGCAAAAGACCGCAAATTGTGCTTCAACCAGCGTTTTTCAGAGGGAAATTAAGACGCAATGAAGAGAATCAATATTCATTCAAAATCAGGAATGACAATTTCACTTCCGGTATTTGTCATCTAAAATATGACCGCAACCTGG
>JBGSVC010000193.1:0-4261 GCA_041753175.1 Planctomycetaceae bacterium | reverse complement strand
GGGACCGTCGTCGCCCCAGAGACTACTTTGGCTACTATCTGCGCGACCAACGCCGGATGGTCATCAATTGGTCGACCGGAGCAGGAACGCTCACCCACGAACTGACGCATGCCCTTTCTCAAGCGGACTGTGATCATCTGCCCGAATGGTTTGATGAAGGACTCGCTGCCCTACACGAACATTGTGAATTAAACAACGATGAAGATTGTCTGGTGGGACTGGAAAATTGGCGGACTCGATTGATTGACGATTATCAGCGACGTCATCACAAACTGCCAATGAGTATTGCCAAACTCCTGTCGACTCAGACCATGCAGGACGGCGATCGACAACTCCGTTATGCGTTGGCCCGGTGGATTTGCTATCAATTACAACAGCGAGGCCAGTTAGCGACGTTTTATCAAGAGCTTCGGGACAGTCCATCGCCCTACACCTCGACATTTGCTGCAACGACATCACCAAACCAGAGCCTCTTCGATTGTGGACAAACCGCGTTATTGACTGCGACCCACGCCTCGACATTGGCAGAATTAGAGACCCAACTGACCACACCGGTGCAGGATTGACGCTTTCTTTTGGTCGCCTCCTGCTCATTCTGGCTCGATTCGCCGTAAACCAGTCCCTTGAAATCGAACAAAATACGTTCGAATTCGGCTCTCAGCGTTGAGCCACGCATACAATTCGTGAATATTTTTGACGATTTGTGAAACCAGAGGATTTTTATCCGAGCAGAATGGAAAGACCGACTGTATCATCAACTCGGGCCAATACTTTCAGGTTAACGTTTCATTGAACTGTGGCATTCCAATGCGCAGGTTGATTGTCAAAAAGAGGTATTGATCGCTCTATAAATACAATTCCCACCTCGAAAGATGTTCCTCGGGCGAGGCTGTTATTTCCTCTGGTATGATTTAAGTCTGTCTATGAGCATTGCAAAATTCACGTATCTCGACAAACCAGCTCATGATGTGTGGCGTGTCCTGGTGCTGCTTCCCAACTGCATGGAATATGGCAATCGCCTGTTGCAGGGGATTCTGGAATACAGCGAAGACGACCACAAATTCAGTCCTTTTGAAGTCCGCTTTCAAGACCATCTCCCCCTGGCTCCTCACTGTGATTTGGAACAGTGGGACGCTGTCATTTTTTGGGCCGATTTGAAACATAAGTGGATTCAGCAATTCATCTCACCCGGCATGCCCGCCGTGACATGCGGAGCCGACTGGAGGGGAGAAGAAGGCATCTGCACAGTTGCTGTCGATAACGAAATGTATGCCCGTCAGGCACTTCAGTTTTTCCAAAGACGCGACAAAAAACGAATTGCCTACATCGGCTATCACACGACAGACTATGGTGGACTTTTCGGGATCTCCAATAAGATCAGCGAACTTTCCGGCGAATACCAGATGCGATTTCTGGAACAGGGTCTGACGATTCCAGACCCTGCTGTTTTTCGAATTCAGTCTGACCTTTGGAAAGAAGATACCCAGCTCATCGCGTTTCTGAAGCAACTCCCACCCGAAACGGGCTTGATCTGCGAACACTCCACCATCGCCCGACTCGTAACCAACGCGCTGTTGCATTTGAATGTCAATATTCCGGTCGATATCGAAGTTCTCTCGGTAGAAGAATCCTACTCTGCCAGGTCTCAGTTTCCCCGCATTTCGACAATTGAACTTCCCGGCGAGAGAATCGGATATGAGGCCGCGGCTCTGGTACGCCAGCATTTGGATCGCAAATCTTCGGCTCCGACCGAAAAACTGATCCCTCCCGTGCGCATCCACGAGCGCGATACCACCGCTGCCCATGCCGTCGAGGTGACAGACTATCTGGCCAACGCCTTGAGAATCATCAATGAAGAGGCCTGCCATGGACTCAGTGTCCAGAAACTTTCCGACACATTGCAGGTCTCGCGCACCAAACTCACGCTCGACTTCACTGAACGCTTTCATTGCAGCCCCGGAACCGCGATCCGCAACCGTCGCCTGTTCACAGCCTCTGGCCTGCTGCGAAATACCAACCTTTCGGTCAACACCATTACACTCCAATGTGGATTTACAGAACCCCAACAGTTCTGCAATTTCTTCCGCAGATATTTCGGCATGACGCCCATTCAATACCGTCAAAGTCCTGAGGAAATCCTCTCGCAGAGCTTGCGTCCTGATACCTTGCAGCAAAAAATTCCGGTCATGGGCTAGCAAAACACCACAGTGCGCACTCTCGTAATTTCAAACAGCCAGAATTGTTTGATCTGACTGAAGTGATCGTGAATTTGGTCCACAACAGTGATAAAATCACTGCGTATTGATAAGTTGATCAATTATCGTCGACCGATGACATCGTTCATGACATGAATTAAGAGTATGTCTTTATGTGGGATTGATGCTGACTTGAGGTTGTGAGGCAATAGGGCATGCCGAGACATCGAAGACTTTTGTGGTTGATCATAACCGGGACTCTGACAGCCTGGACGTTGATAGTTGGTCTGCCTGCGAACAACCAAACCCATATCTGCTATGCGGGTCAAAATCCTGACAGTCAACCGGAATTGGATTTTGAAACGCATATCCGCCCGCTGCTGGTAGAGAAATGTCAATCCTGTCACACCTCAGACGAGAAGTCCGGAGGGCTCGATTTAAGCTCCGCGACGGGATGGAAAACGGGTGGCGATTCCGGGCCCGCGATCAACCTGGAGGTACCCGCTCAAAGCCTTTTGCTCAAAGCTGTCGACTATCAAGACCCTCATCTTCAAATGCCACCAGATGGCAAATTATCTGATCGAGAAATTGAACGCATCCGGGCATGGATTGCACGTGGGGCGTTTGATCCTCGGGAGGCCCCGGCTAGCCAAATGCCGATCGACGATTTTTCACACCGCTCGACACAACTCCTTCAATCGCATTGGGCTTATCAACCTTTATTGGTTGCACCGACTCATGCCTCGATTGATCAATTGCTGGCAGAACCCCAGCAGGCAGCCGGCTTGAGCTTTAACCCTTCAGCAACGGCAGAAACCCTGGTGCGACGTTTGTTTTTCGACGTGACCGGCCTGCCCGCTGCCCCTGACGAACTGGTGTTCTGGTCACAGAAAATCGAGCAGGGTGAGTATGAAACGCTGGTTGATCATTTGCTTTCATCGCCTGCTTATGCCGAACATTTCGCCCGTCACTGGCTGGATTTAGTGCGTTATGCAGAGTCGTTGACGTTGCGAGGGTTGACGTTGCCCCATGCCTGGCGCTATCGGGATTATGTCGTCTCTGCGTTCCAACAGGACATGGGATACGATCAATTTATTCATGAGCAGTTGGCGGGTGATTTACTCGAAGCTGACCATCATCTTGATCGAGCGCGACAAGAGATTGCCACGACGTTTCTGGCGTTGGGGAATTCCAATCTGGAAGAGCAGGACAAAATTCAACTGGAGATGGATATTGTCGACGAGCAACTCAATGTCATCGGGCATGCATTCCTCGGTCAAACCATCACCTGCGCACGCTGTCATGATCACAAATTTGATCCCATCTCCACCAAAGATTATTACGCCTTAGCCGGGATCTTTGCCAATTTGAAAGTCGTCAACCATGCCAACGTGTCGACTGTAATCACGCGGACATTGGCGATTTCTGACGACGAACGTGCCGTCTTTGAGGCCCTCGACCATCGCAAAAACGAGCTGACAAAAGCCAGGAAAAAACTGGCCAACGAATTGGATACCTTTTCGGAACAACACAATGGCCAGATTCAGTTGAGTGATCTTCAGGGGATCGTCATCGACAGCGACGAAGCGATTCGCGTCGGTTCCTGGAAACAAAGCACTCATCTCAAGCCGTTTTTAGGCAGCGGTTATCTTTACGACAATAAAAGCGAGAAGAGTGAAAAGACACTTACATTCCTGCCGGATCTGAAATCCCCCGGCGAATACGATGTTCGACTGGCCTATTCGGCTCATCCCGATCGTGCAACTGCAGTTCTGGTGAGACTGCTGCACGCCGAGGGGGATACGGAAATCTTTGTTGACCAGTCACAGCCTGCTGCTGTTGATCAGTTTTTTGTTTCTCTGGGACGGTACCGTTTTGAAGCAGGAAATCAAGGGGCGGTGATCGTTTCCAGTTTGGGAGCCAAAGGCTATGTGACTGCCGATGCCGTGCAATTCGTGCCCGTGGGAATTCCACCAGTCAAACGCACATCGATCGCCTCAACCAGCCAGGAAACGGAATTGAAATTCCAAATCCAGCAGACAGACCATGAACTCTCGCAGATCACC
>JBGSVC010000192.1:0-4732 GCA_041753175.1 Planctomycetaceae bacterium | reverse complement strand
AGACGAAAGCCCGCTTCATCAGCCAGGTCCTCTCGGGCGACAACACCCTGCGCACTGCGGAGGACATTGGCGGTCAGGAGCTCTCCTTTGCCGAGGTCAAGGCCATCGCCTCGGGCAACCCCGCCGTTCTCACTTTGGCGGAGGCCGATGCCGAATTACAGCGGCTCAGCCTGCTCAAGAAGAACCATCTCGATGAACAGTTCATTGCGCGACGTCAAGTCCGCGACCTGCCCGAAACGATCACCCATCTATCTGACAGGATCGAGCAACTGAAGACGGACATGCAAGCCATGAGTCACCATGAAGGAGAGCCGATCACGATAAACAGCAAACTCATTGCTCAAGAAGATCTGCTGAACACGCTGGGGCATCAGCTGGAGAAGTTGCTTTTCATGGTTGGCCACTCCGCTTCGAAGCATTTCCTAGGCACCTATCGGGGACTGGAATTTGGGCTGATCCTGGCTTGGGAATTCCCGCCAGAAGTCTATTTGCAAGGCACAACCACCCGGAGAACGGAACTCTCCCGGAGCCATCAGGGACCACGCGCAGTCCACAACGCTTTGGAACGTCTGGCCCGTGGGTATGTCACGGAGAGTGAGCGATTGCGTCAGGAACTCGACATCACGCTCATTCAATTGCGGGACTATCAGCAACGCTTGGGCAAGACATTTCCGTTGGAAGATTACCTGAGCAACCTGACGACACTTCGGGATCAGCTCAAAGGCCGACTTGCCTCCTCGAACGTAATGCAGGGTGAACGAGACAATTCGGAACTGACGGCAGCGGAGCTGGCTGAGCAGATCAAAACACTCCGCGCCGCACAGCATGTCGATTCAAGTCCTGAACGCCCACGCCTGGGCCAGATCGCCGCCGAGGAACCGATCACCACTCGCATTCGACATCGAGGATTGACCATCACTGGATCAACGACGAGTGAGACGGACACCACGGAAGATTTGAGCTTGGATGCTGATGGCTGGTCAGCCGAGAACAGTCAGCTGCAGAGGGAGTATTCGAAATCATGATGGCAATGCTCGATCAAAGCTGTATTGCCCTGAACACCAGAAACACCCGATGGGCACGTAGCTGCCATGAGCCTCCAAAACTCGTGAAGAATTCTCGACAGGGTGGTATTGTAAACTTCCGCCGGAAAGTCCGGGTAATTTCCAGAAAATAGTCCGCTTTTACTCCAAATATTTGTCCATCGCACCACGTTACAGATTATATGACTTTTTGCTTCGCGGGCTAATAAATTGATATTGCATACAATTATTGTCTTTATTTGCCATAATCTTTATTATCACATTTAGCGTAATAGGTGCGAAGTATGACAATCTATCGCCTTTCGAGGATGATAAGCTTGTCTTTGAACTAACCCTATTAACACTAAATGGAGATAAGAAATGGAGCAATATATCGGACTGGATGTCTCACAGGATGTAACTCATGTTTGTGTTGTGGACCGCGACGGACAAAGGCTATGGGAAGGAGATTGTGTCTCGACGCCGGAAGCGATCGGCGAGACGATCAAGAGACACGCGCCGGGTGCTGTCAAAATCGGTCTTGAAAGCGGTCACCTTTCGACATGGCACTGGCATGGCCTGAGAGATCTGGGCCTTCCGGCCATCTGCATTGACGCCTACCATGCGCATGGCGTTCTAAAGCTGCAGATGAACAAGACCGACAAAAATGATGCCCACGGCCTTGCCCAGATCATGCGGTGCGGCTGGTACAAGGAAGTCACCATCAAGGGCTTTGAAAACCATGAATCCCGCGCTTTGTTCCGGACTCGCAGCAATTTGGTGACAATGCGCACCGACCTGATCAATCAGATCCGCGGAACGCTTCGGACCTTCGGCATTCTGATCAAGGGCATTGCCGGCGTTGGCTTTGAAAACCGCATCCAGGAAATCATTGATGAGGGCGGGCCGCTGGCCGCCCCTCTTCAGGCCCAGCTTGAAATCCTGCAGCTCATTAAAGGAAAGATCGAAGAGTTGGATGAGTTGGTTCTCGATTATGCCTATGCGTGCAAATCCTGCCGTATTCTGATGAACATACCCGGCGTTGGGCCGATGACGGCAGCCAACTTCGTTCTGGCCGTCGACGATGCCGACAGGTTCGCCAAATCCAAAAATGTCGGGGCGTACTTTGGCTTGACGCCAAGGCGGCGGCAATCCGGGGAGATGGATTATAACGGCCGAATATCCAAGCGCGGCGATCCCGTTGTCAGGCATCAGCTCTACGAGGCGGCCAATTCCATACTGACCAGAGTGAAAAAGCCCTCCTCCCTGCAGGCCTGGGGGCTGCGCATCGCCAAACGCTCGGGCATGAAAAAAGCACGGATTGCGGTGGCGCGCAAACTGGCCGTCATCATGCACCAGATGCTGCAGACAGGCGAATTGTTTTGCTTTAACCCTGCCACAGGAGAAAGGGCTGTCTATGCGTAAGGAATAATAAAAAACGAGTTTGTAGTCTCGCAAATAACTCTGCCAGACTACGTTTTGTCCTCACCGGGACGAAAGCAATCGGTCAAACCCGGCATAGCAGATGCAGCCAAAAGACCGCTTTTAATGGACAAAAGCGATCAAAACTGCGGATCACATTTTAGGGAAACCGACGCTTCCAAGGCTATAGTGTGGCAGTCCGCTGACCACGTAGAGAATTATGATACCGGCTGGACAAGAACGTAATGGACGTGTATTTTGCAGACCTACATCCCTCCTATTACACATAAGTTCTATTAGAGAATTATGAAAAATATGGTTCTAAGTGCGTGATTTGCGCTGTTCTATTCTAGAACTCGTCCTAAAACGCCTTGAGCATAGTGAACACGAAGCCGAGAATCTAGAAGCCTTTGTAGAGATGACTATGGTATTCTTGTCGAACTTGCGATCTGCGATACCACTTTATCCAGGCGTTGGTCCGTTCGATCTTGTTTCGCTGGCGATAAAGCTGTCCAACGCGGTTTCAAGCTTCGTTTGCTGGTTAAATTACTTCTGGCACAAATGACGAACGGTTGTCAAAGGACGAACGGTTGTCAAAAAGTCCGGACAAATATCTGGAGAAGTACACCGTATTATGTTGATAGTTTTTTGGATTGATAACTTAAATTATGTGAAGTATTTCTTTAACTCACTGATTAAGCTGCAATTTTTTGGATCGCACGGCTCGTCGAATATTTTTTTTCATGTCCAGATCGAACGATCGGTACGGCGTGGCACGATGGTAGATAAGCGGCGGCAGCGATCTGAATCTTTTTCTTGCATTCGGCTGATCCATTTTTCTTCATATAGGACCTGTTGGATCATCAATTTCTTGACGTAAGCCAGACACACCTTGAGCAAGTGCAAGAAAAGGATCGAGGTTTCCTGATTGGCCAGTTGATTGGAGGCCAGCTCGCTTTTTCTGGCGAGGAAAACAAACTCCACCGTGCCGTTGCAATCTTCAACCCCATTCAGAGCTTCGGAGATTTCAAAAATGAATCGGCCTCACCTCAAACATCTATCGTCTAGAAGGAGTTAACTCGCTCCAGCAATCTCTGCCAAGCTGGCAATCGAAGTAACTAATCCAGGCGTGGCAAGGTAACCAATGCCGCGATGAAGGTGGAGTCGAAACTGGCGGGCCAATTCTCGGTCCGTAATCTCCAGTCGATCATCGAGCATACGCTCAATTAGCAGAGCCAAGTACAGTTCGGCGTGCTCGCCCCCAAACACCTGCCAAGTCAACTCCACATTGCTATCCGCCGGAATCTCAACTGGCGTCGGAGGCGATTCCTCGCGAAGTGACAAACAGAATCCCCAGCGGCAAAGCGCGTTCCACGTGTCGATGCCCGTTCTCGTCTTCAGACGAATAAGCTGATCCTTCGCCTGCGACGAAAGCGTGAAATTTCGAATCTTCATTCAATCGCTCCCTTCGAGCTGGCCCAAAAATACCCGTCCTCGACTCTTGTTGCTCTCTCATCCTCGTCGTAACGAAGGTGGTATGATCGAGCGATCCGGGAATGCAATGACTCAAAATAGCCTTTCTCGATTTCGGTATCGGTCGAGAGGATCACGACTTGGTGACTCGCATTCGGGAAATATCGATCGACCAGAAATCCGCGATGCTCAGAATCAAGCCGGGCCATTGGCGTGTCGATGATCGCGGGCAACTGCCGAGGAGACGCTTTGGCGAGCCCCCAAAGCAATGCGATTGCAAAGATTTGTTTCTCGCCTTCCGACAGCCGTCCTTTCGGGACGACGTTACCCCGATCATCGTACAATTCTATGCCGAATGTCTCAGGGTGTATCTGCACCCGATCGATGAGCGTGTGTTTACGGATGAGAAATGCGAACGACTCGGTGACAAGAACGGACAGCCGTTCAATCTTTTGAGCTGTCGAACGACGCAAGAATTCCCTCATGGTCGTTTGCGTTCGACGAGCCAAACCCGCCATGCGCAGATTGTCGTTTCGTTCGGAAGTTAGCCTTACGGCGGCCTGTCGCAAATCCTGGTGTTTGCGGTCAAGATCGTCACGCTCGCGTCTGAGTTGCTCGATACGTTGGTCGAGCCGCGCGGCTTCCCCATCCAGTGTTCCAAGTGCCTCGGCTGCGATTCTCACGTGGTCTACGTGAACGGCGATCGTGTCGTCATCGGGAACAGCATTGACCAAGCGAAGGAACTTCTCTCGATCGGCCTCTAATGACTGCAGTTGGCGCAAGCCATTTCTGGCTTCACTTTCCAGGCTGTCCAA
>JBGSVC010000191.1:0-3538 GCA_041753175.1 Planctomycetaceae bacterium | reverse complement strand
CGGAAAATGACGAGCAGGTGGCTTCGTACGCTCCTGCTCTGAACAACTCCGCATGCTTTTTCAACCTCTGAAGATTATCCCTCTTTGCTGTTGAGTTTGAGTTCGATGAAATTGGGGCCCGGTTCGACCTGTGCGGTGATGCCGTGGCCTGGCCGCATGAAACGTTTCGGAATTTTGACGGCTTTCATCTGCGGATTATCAGACGGAACATTTTCAAAGATGACACGATGCTGGCCGACGAAGGCGCCAGATTTGTTGCGCGTGTATTTCAGATGAAACCTGCCTTCTTCATCTGTCATTGAAGAAGACGTGCTCATCCCGGTTTCGATAGGAGAAAATGTCACCGCGATCCCGGGAACAGGTTGGCCATCAAGAGTCACGATCCCCTTGACATCGGCCAGATTAAGGCCGTCGTCGAAACAGCCGGCGAGCAATAATACCCATGCACAAAGAACACCAGGGTTAAATCGAATCATAACAGGGCTCCGGTTTGGAAGTCAGATCTCATGCATCACATGGATGCTGGGCGTGTCGATGAGTCAAGAAGATCAAAGGGTCAATAGTTGAACGGTAATGACTGAGCAGCCTGTTGAAATCGACTTCGTGTCGATCGTCAACGAACAAAGAATGCCTGAAATCTGACTTTTTTGACGATTCCATCCATGGAATCAAGCAGCACATTGAATAACCAACTGGTTGTTAGAATTCCCCTTTGACCGTTCCCAAATCCCGAGCGGCAATTCGTTGATAGAGTCCCATATAAGTGCCATTTTGATAGCTATCAAAGTCGGTTTGCGTGTATTCAATATTTTCACTGATAAAACGAACTGAGCCATCGCAGAGGGCGAATTGGGCTCCGCCTTTGTGCATGCTGTGATAGGCTTTGTGTTGGAGCGTCGAGCCGTTCATTTTGTAGTAACATCCACGCACGTGCCGATAGGAACCAGCGGCATTGCTACTCTCCCCGGTACAACGGGCATAGCCTTCGAAATCGACGTTGCCATAGAGCAATTGAGTGTCGGAGGCTTCCCAGGTCACTTCACCAAGCAGCAGCGTGTTACTCGTGCCGTCGGTAATGTCTTTGAAGCTGACCGAGGAGTTGACAAAGAGAACCCCATTGTCTCGGGGCGTATCAACGTTGTAACCAGAACGCAGTTCGCAGGGCACACCTGTGTAGGAACCGGTATTTCCGACATAGCTGGTGACGGCGATTTTTTCAATGTAAGCCGGGTCTGTTCCTTCGATGAACCGAGACATGACATCTGGCTTGGTATCGGAGGGGCAGCTAAATGCGGGGACTATGGTCGACATGGCGTCGCTATTCTCTGGAGTTGAAAACGGTCCAAACGGTGCAGCGTTAAAATCGAATTGATCATACAGATTGTTTTGTTCGAGCTGTGGCAGAATTTGCGCCGTCCAACCCCATCCACCTCGTTTTCCCTGGCCACCAGCTTTGCCGTTTTTGGTGCCGGTGTCTGTGTAAGATGAAGGAAAAACTTTGTGGATATCGGCGTAGTTATGGAGTGCCAAAGCAATCTGTTTGAGGTTGTTTTTGCAACTGCTTCGTCGTGCCGCTTCGCGAGCTTGTTGCACGGCAGGCAAAAGGATCGCAACCAGAGTGGCGATAATGGCAATAACAACCAATAATTCGATCAGAGTAAAACCTAATTTCCGTGGCATGATAAGATCCTGTAAGGGCATAAGGGGAACAGCGCGGCGTGAGAGCATGAGAACTGCCCAGAAGGGTAGACCGGCGATATTAACTGTTTGCTAGCTAATCATGAGTGTTTGATGAAATAGGAAAACGTTGATGCTCAAACGAAATTACGATTGTCAACGTTTTGATTGAAGAGGTTGAGGATTGCGTGAAAATGGGTGGGAAAAATTTGTCAGGAGAATGTCATTTTCAGAATCTGGTGCTAAAATAATTACGTTCTTAGCCCCTATAGCTCAATTGGTTAGAGCAACTGACTCTTAATCAGTAGGTTCAAGGTTCGATTCCTTGTGGGGGCATTTTGCGGGTTTGTTAGCACAAGCGCTCATTCTCTAAATTAGAGATGGGCGTTTTTTTGTTTGAGATTGAATGAGTAGTTGTTTACTGTGACGTTCTATCCTCTTATGACCCGCGCAGTATCTTCCATCCATTTCACGATCGGTTGAAAGATGAACTCTTCGCATCGACACAGACCAGGCGTCTTGCTGTTTCTACTTTTTGTTCAGTGTTCACAAATCTGTCTGGGAGATGAGCTGATCGATGACAAACAGGATGCAAGCCATCAATCGGCAGAGCAAAAACTTGTTTGGCTACGTGATGCCTGGCAAACGCAAAATCAGTGCATTAAATCGGCTGAAATCTCATTTTTAAGCATCACTCAGTCTTCTGAACTTAAACAGTTTTCTGCAGAAAAAGTTCGTGAGTGTTTTGCTTTCGTTTCTCGAGACGCGGTGAAAGAAAACCCTGAAGAGCTGCTCTCCAAATTTATCGACACTGATTCGCCAAAATGGGGTTGGGGGCGTCTCATCGTTTCGGGAAATAAAGTCCGTTCAGAATCTGAAAGTCTTTTATTTGTCAGAAACGACTTGTTTGAGGTTTGGGTAGACCGTCCAAATCGGCAAATGGAACTCTCCCAACATGGAAAATCTATTGTGAAGCCGACGACACTGAAAGATTTTCAGAATGGATCGTCCTCCATTTTGGATTATTTGTTATCAGCGAATAACGTCAACATTTACGAGTGGATGGTCTCATATGATGAAACGCTGATGTTAGTTGTCACAGACAAAGCTAAAAGTTACCGACATGAGTTTGTCGTTCGTTCCCAAGATGGATTGCTTCTCAGAAGAACGATTTATAGAAATGGAAGCATTACGCATGATGCTCATTACAAGGACTATTACCGGGATGAAAATGGGATTTCTTTTCCTCAGTGCATCATGAATACCCAGTTTTCAGAAGGCCTGGCGACATTTTTAATGTTGAAAGTCGTTGACCAATGTGCGATCAACAAGGAAATTGATGATTCACTTTTCATCGTTCCCGTACCTCAAGGATTCAGAATCACTGACAATCGTGATCCAATCAAAAAGAAAGTTAGTATCCAAAAAGAGATTTTGGACGATGTGACAGACATCAACGCGGATGCTAAATAAAAAATGCCTGAATGGTTTCGCCCACGCTACACTTAATTCTTGGTCGATCTTTTAACGGACAAATCGAGTAGAAGACCAAGCAGGGGCAAACGCTCAAAAGATTTAGATGAAAGCCGCGGGAGAATGATTGTGATCTGGGAAACATCCTGGATTGACGTCTTCTCAAAATCCTAAAAAAGAATTTGAAAACTGCTAGGACTTCAACATCTGTTCGACATTCTCCCTGAGCACGGGCAGCAGGGTTTCTTCGAACCAGAGATGCTTTTTCAGCCAGCCGGTATTTCGCCAACTTGGGTGTGGCAGGGGAAGAAATTCGGGTAGGTAGTGGCGCCAGTTTTCCACAGTTTGTGTCATGGAGGGTGAGCGTCGGTCTCGGAGGTAGTAGGTG